>NZ_JBEOPQ010000072.1:0-24024 GCF_040310285.1 Pseudomonas sp. HY2-MNA-CIBAN-0224
AGCTTGCCTCGCGATCTTTTAAACGATCAAAAGATCGCGAGGCAAGCTCGCTCCTACGGTTCAGGCCAGTTTTTGGCTGCTGATGCTCACACTCAAGGTGTGGCTTGCGCCTGGCGCCAGGGTGATGATGTCGTCCATGACGTTGGCGGTTTCAATGCACAGCATGCGTTGCCAGCCATCTAACGCCATGTCGCCGAGGGTGGCGGTTTTGTCGATCCACGGGTTCCAGATCACGGCAGAGCGCGAGCCTTGGCTGGTGAGCTGAATGCGGCGGTGCCAGTCTGCATCGACAATGCTCAACTGTGGCGGTGTGTCCAGGTAGATACGGTCGGTCTCACCAGTAAAGGTCAAGTTGCCGACTTGTTGCACACGCTTCCAGTCGTCGAGGGTTTCGATGTAGGTCAGACTCTCAACGCCTTCGACATGAACCTTGCGCACGTCGCTGACGGCGAAATAGCTGTGCAGCGCCTGGCTGATGCTCACCGGTGCGTCGCTGCGGTTGTGGCTGGTGAGGCTGACATGCAACTGGGTATCGAGACGGATGTTCAGGGTCAGTGCCACGTCATGGGGCCAACCGGGCAGGCCGCTTTCGATGTGGGGCAGTCCCAACTCAATGTGCAGGGCTTCACCTGCATCGTCGATTTCCAGCACTTCCCATTCACGGGTGCGCACCAGGCCGTGGGCGGTGGCGGGCTCAGTACTGTCGCGCATGGCCTGCACGCTGTCCGGGTTGCGCGCCAGGTTGCCAAACCACGGCCAGCACACCGGCATGCCGGTGCGGATGCCATGACCTTTTTTGAATTGGGCTTTTTCATTGAGCCAGACAATCGGCGGCTCATCGCCAACCTGGTAGCTGAGCACCTGTGCGCCTTGTTTGGCGACCAGTAGCTGGGCCTGGCCATGCTGAAAGTGCCAGCACTCCAGTTCGTCCAGGGTGACAGACTCAATGTGGTACATGGCAGGCTCTCTATACAGGGGCGGGTTAGCGGCGTGGCGGAACGGAACGTGTGCGGCCGCTGCCATCAATGGCAACGAAGACAAACACGGCTTCGGTGACTTTGCGCCATTCGCTGGACAGCGGGTCGTCGCTCCAGACTTCAACCATCATCTGGATCGAGCTGCGGCCGATTTCCAGTGCCTGGGTATAGAACGACAACTGCGCGCCGACGGCCACAGGCACCAGAAACGCCATGCGATCAATGGCGACGGTGGCTACTCGGCCACCCGCAACCTTGCTGGCCATTGCGGTACCGGCCAGGTCCATTTGCGAGACCAGCCAGCCACCAAAAATATCGCCGAAACCATTGGTTTCGCGTGGCAATGCGGTGATTTGCAAAGCGAGGTCGCCTTGCGGGATTGGATCTTCTTGTTCGAGCTCTATCATGCCGAAGGGCCTCTGACCCGTGATTCATCATGTGTATTGCGGGTGAATAAGCGTCTAAAGAAAAACGATTCAGCCCGAACATACTACGTTCGTCACGTTCTTCATAAGCCGCGCCAAGGGAAACTCTGCGAAATCGGCTGGGGAGGGCCCAGCGGGCGCTTTCGCACAGTAACCCTGGTAGTTTCCGAATGTTTCATTCGGGCACGAGTATATCGGGCGATCGCTCGCCCGACGACCTTCCGGTTCTGCTTTTTCAAGCCGCTGTGCGTCTAGCTCTATGCTTTTGCAAACAATTTGTTATCTTTCAAGGCCTACCAAGCCTTGCCGGCATCGATGCAGCTTTCGCCGAACCTAATAAGAGAAGCCATACCTCATGATCACTGAGCCTTCCAGTGCCGCACCCCCCTCGCGACCGTTGTCGCGTAATGACCTCAAAACCTTGTCGTTGTCCGCTCTGGGCGGTGCGCTGGAGTTTTACGATTTCATCATCTTTGTGTTCTTCGCCACGGTCGTCGGGAAGCTGTTTTTCCCGGCTGACATGCCCGAGTGGCTACGCCTGATGCAGACCTTTGGCATTTTTGCCGCGGGTTACCTGGCACGGCCGTTGGGTGGCATCGTCATGGCGCACTTCGGCGACCTGCTGGGGCGCAAAAAGATGTTCACCTTGAGCATTTTCATGATGGCTGTGCCGACGCTGATCATGGGGTTGCTGCCGACGTATGAGCAGATCGGCATGCTGGCGCCGATCCTGTTGCTGCTGATGCGTGTGATCCAGGGCGCGGCCATTGGTGGCGAAGTACCGGGGGCGTGGGTTTTTGTTTCGGAGCACGTGCCGGCGCGTCACGTTGGCTATGCCTGCGGCACCCTGACCTGCGGCTTGACGGCCGGTATTCTGCTGGGCTCGCTGGTGGCCACTGCCATCAACTCGATCTACACCCCGGCTGAAGTCTCGGACTTCGCCTGGCGTATTCCATTCCTGTTGGGCGGTGTGTTCGGCTTGTTCGCGGTGTACCTGCGCCGCTGGCTGCACGAGACCCCAGTGTTTGCCGAGCTGCAACTGCGCAAGGCGCTGGCCGAAGAAGTGCCGCTTAAAACGGTATTGCGTGATCACCGTGGCGCCATTGTGATTTCGATGCTGCTGACCTGGCTGCTGTCTGCCGGGATCATCGTGATCATCTTGATGACCCCCACTGTTTTGCAAACCGTGTATGGCTTCCCGGCCACCACTTCATTGCAAGCCAACAGCCTGGCCATTGTGTTCCTGAGCCTGGGTTGCATCGCTTCGGGCGCCCTGGCCGACCGCTTTGGTGCGGGCAAAGTCTTTGTGGTGGGCTGCGCCGCGCTGTTGATCACGTCGTGGACCTTCTATCACAGCCTGTTGCAACACCCAGATTGGCTGTTCCCGCTGTATGCCTTGAGCGGTTTGTTTGTAGGCACCATCGGCGCGGTGCCGTATGTCATGGTTAAAGCCTTCCCGCCGGTTATCCGTTTCAGCGGTTTGTCGTTCTCGTACAACCTGGCCTACGCAATCTTCGGTGGTCTGACGCCCATGGCCGTGACCTTGTTGCTCAAGGAAAGCCCGATGGGCCCGGCGTATTACGTGGCGATTATTGCCCTGATGGGCCTGTGCGTGGGCGCTTATCTGTGGAAAAAGGGGCGCTGATCACGCAGCTCAAGCTTCACGCCTTTTAGCAGTCTCGATGAGTGCCATCATTTATGGCTCAATGATGGCATTTCATCTAATTGTCACAATCGGTTCATAGAGTGGTCATCAGGCCTGCTGATACTGGCCCCCGATTCATCTAACCCGGTGCTAGGAGTAAGGCATGAAACTGAAGCGTGTGATGGCGGCCCTGACTTTTGTCGCCGCGGGCGTTGCGGCTGCTAACGCGGTTGCGACGGGTGTAGATCCGACTATCCCGGCTTACACCAAGACCACCGGTGTGTCTGGCAACCTGTCCAGCGTTGGTTCCGATACCCTGGCGAACCTGATGACATTGTGGGCTGAGGCTTACAAGAAAGAATATCCAAACGTAAACATCCAGATTCAGGCCGCTGGCTCTGCCACCGCGCCACCTGCACTGACTGAAGGCACCTCTAACCTGGGCCCGATGAGCCGCAAAATGAAGGACACCGAACTGGCTGCTTTCGAGCAGAAGTACGGCTACAAGCCAACCGCCGTGCCGGTGGCTGTGGATGCCCTGGCGGTGTTCGTGCACAAAGATAACCCGATCCAGCACCTGACCATGGAACAAGTGGACGCGATTTTCTCGTCGACTCGTCTGTGCGGTGCTAAAGATGATGTGAAGACCTGGGGCGACCTGGGCGTCAAAGGCGATCTGGCTAACAAGCCGGTTCAGCTGTTTGGCCGTAACTCGGTATCCGGCACGTATGGCTACTTCAAAGAAGAAGCCCTGTGCAAAGGTGATTACAAGCCTAACGTGAACGAGCAACCTGGCTCGGCGTCGGTTGTGCAGTCCATCAGCTCCTCGCTGAACGGCATCGGTTACTCGGGCATCGGTTACAAAACCGCTAGCGTGAAAACCGTCGCACTGGCCAAAAAAGGCAGCACTGACTTCATCGAAGACACCGAAGAGAACGCACTGAACGGCAAATACCCGCTGTCGCGTTTCCTCTACGTGTATGTGAACAAGGCGCCTAACAAGCCGCTGAACCCGCTGGAAGCCGAGTTCATCAAGCTGGTCCTGTCCAAGCAAGGTCAGGAAGTGGTCGTGAAAGACGGCTACATCCCGCTGCCGGCTAAAGTGGCTGCAAAAGCCCTGGCTGACCTGGGTCTGAAAGAAGGCAACTAAGCCTTCTGCTATGCAGCAGGCTGCGATGAGGTTACGGTGCTAGCCGTTGCCTTGAGGTCTTGAAAGACTCATCGTAGCCTGCGGTAGCGACTACAGGTTCGCTGCATTTTCGTTCCGCTACCAGGTCCGCTGGTCAGCGGTTTTTTGCGTCACTGATTTGTCATCTTTTTGTCATACAGGCCCGCTAGGGTGTGCGCATGAATGATCTGGCCAATTCCCGAATGACTTCGACCTCCGCTCCCAAGCGCATTGATTTCAATACGCCTGAACTCAAACGCAAGCGTCGCATCCGTGCGCTCAAAGATCATCTGACCCGTTGGTATGTGTTTATTGGCGGCCTTGCCGTGCTAGGCGCCATCACGCTGATTTTCTTTTTCTTGGGCTATGTGGTGTACCCGCTGTTCCAGGGTGCTGACCTGACCGCCAAAACGCCGATAACACCGGTGTGGATGCAAGATGCTGGCAAGCCTCTGATGCTCTCGGTTGAAGAGCAGAATCAGGTGGGTATGCGCGTGTCGGACAAGGGCATGGTGCTGTTCTTTAGCGTCAAGGATGGCAGCGAACTGTCGCGGGTTAACCTGCCGCTGCCGGCCGATACCCACGTGACCTCGCTCGGTGAAGACCAGCCGGGTAGCCCGGTGGTGGTGTTGGGCCTGTCCAACGGTCAGGCGCTGGTGTTCCGGCACACCTATAAAGTCAGTTACCCGGATGGCAAAAAGACCATCACCCCGGCCATTGAATACCCGTATGGCGATGCGCCGATCACCCTTGACCCGCGCGGCCTCGCGCTGGATCACGTGAACCTCAACGTGAACGACTCGACCGTCGTGCTGGCGGGGTCTACAGGCTCGCAACTGAACGTCGTCACGCTGACCAGTGAAGAGAACATGATGACCGGCGAGGTCACCAAGTCCGAAAGCCGCATCGATCTCCCGCAGATGACCGAGAAGGTCAAGGCGCTGTATATCGACCCTCGCCAGCAATGGCTGTATGTGGTCAACGGTCGGGCCCAGGCGGATGTGTTCAGCTTGCGCGACAAGAGCCTTAATGGCCGTTACAAACTGCTGGAAGACGCCAACACCGAAATCACCGCCAGCACGCAATTGGTCGGCGGGATCTCGCTGATTTTTGGTGATTCTAAAGGCGGTCTGAGCCAGTGGTTTATGGCCCGTGATTCGGACGGTGAGCTGCGTTTCAAGCACATCCGCAGCTTCCAGATGGGCACGTCGCCGATTGTTGAGATTACCGCCGAGCAGCGCCGCAAAGGCTTTTTGGCCCTGGACGCGGCCGGTGAGATTGGCGTGTTCCACAGCACCGCGCATCGCACTTTATTAGTAGAAAAGGTCGCTGAAGGCCCTGGCATCATGGCGCTGTCGCCACGTGCCAACCGCATCATCGTGGAAGAGGGCGGCAAGTTGCTCCCGCTGTTCTTGAAGAACCCGCACCCGGAAGTCTCCTGGAGCGCGCTGTGGAGCAAGGTCTGGTACGAGAACTACGACGCACCTAAATACGTGTGGCAATCCACTGCTGCCAACACCGACTTCGAACCGAAGATGAGCCTGGCGCCGTTGACCTTCGGGACCTTGAAGGCGGCGTTCTACGCCATGCTGCTGGCGGCTCCGCTGGCGGTTGCCGCAGCGATCTATACCGCTTACTTCATGGCCCCGAGCCTGCGCCGCAAGGTCAAGCCGGTGATCGAACTGATGGAAGCCATGCCGACGGTGATTCTGGGCTTCTTCGCCGGTCTGTTCCTGGCGCCGTATGTCGAAGGTCACTTGCCGGGGATTTTCAGCCTGCTGGTGCTGATGCCGGTGGGCATTCTGCTGGCGGGCTTTGGCTGGAGCCGCCTGCCGGAGTCCATTCGTTTGCGGATCCCGGAAGGCTGGGAAACCGTCATTCTGATTCCTGTGGTGCTGCTGGTGTGCGGGCTGTCGCTGTACATGAGCCCGTACATGGAAGCCTGGTTCTTCGGCGGCGACATGCGCCTGTGGATCTCCCATGACCTGGGCATCACCTACGACCAGCGAAACGCATTGGTGGTGGGGCTGGCGATGGGCTTTGCGGTGATCCCGAATATCTACTCGATTGCTGAAGACGCCGTGTTCAGCGTGCCGCGCGGCCTGACATTGGGCTCGCTGGCGCTGGGCGCTACGCCGTGGCAAACCATGACCCGCGTGGTCATCCTGACGGCCAGCCCGGGGATCTTCTCGGCCTTGATGATCGGCATGGGCCGTGCGGTTGGCGAGACCATGATTGTGTTGATGGCCACGGGTAACACCCCGGTCATGGAACTGAACCTGTTCGAAGGCTTGCGCACCTTGGCGGCGAACGTAGCGGTGGAGATGCCGGAGTCGGAGGTGGGCGGCAGTCATTACCGCGTGCTGTTCCTCTCGGCGCTGGTGCTGCTGTTGTTCACCTTTGTCATGAACACTCTTGCCGAGCTGATCCGTCAGCGTCTGCGCAAGAAATATTCGTCGCTTTAAGGAAGGTAGAAGTCTGTGAAGCAGAACTCCCTCAAAGGCTGGTTCAAGAGCGGCGCCCCCGGCGTCTGGATCAGCGGTGGTGCGGTGACCATCGCGGTCATCATGACCATCGGTTTGCTGTCGGTCATTGCCGTGCGCGGTCTGGGTCATTTTTGGCCGGCCGACCTGATACATGCGCAATACAACGTGCCAGGCAGTGCTGATCACCTGGTGATCGGCGAAGTGGTGCAAAAAGAAGAAGTGCCCCGTGAGCGCCTTAAAAGTGCGGGCTTGCCTGTGCCGGACCAAGGCCCGGAGTTCATGACGCGTGAGCTGATCAAGGTGGGTAACCGCGACCTCAACGGCAACGACTTTACCTGGGTGGTGGGTGAGTGGTTGACCGACCAAAGCACGTCGCCAGAGCTGATGGCGATTGAACGTCGCGAGTGGGGCAACTTCTACGGCTATCTGGTCAACGTGAAAGAAAACGGTCAGGTGGTGGCTGAAGGTGCTGCGGCCTGGCCCGAGCTGAAGGCGCGCGTTAAACGCGTTAATGCGCTGGCAGCGCAACTCAGCCAGCTGGAAAAGAAAGACATTGGCGCCATCAACGCCGGGCTGGAGCGTATTCGTTTGCACGGCCGCAAACTGGAGCTGGCAGGCAAGCTGGATGCCACCGCACAAGCAGACATGGACGCCGAGCGTGCCGAGCTGAACGCACGCTATAAAGCGGTCGAGGACCGCTTGGCCGACTTGCACGCACAGTTCAACCGCGACAGCCTCACGGCCCGTGATGCCAACGGCAAAGAGCTGGAAATCAACATCGGCAAAGTGGTGAAGGTTTATCAACCGAACAACATGAACAGCTGGCAGAAGCTGGCCATGTATTTCGGCAACATCTGGGAGTTTCTGAGCCAGGACCCACGTGAAGCCAACACCGAAGGCGGGATCTTCCCGGCGATTTTCGGCACGGTGATGATGACCTTGATCATGGCCGTGATCGTGACCCCGTTCGGCGTTCTTGCTGCGGTGTACCTGCGTGAATACGCCAAGCAAAACACCCTGACGCGGGTCATCCGTATCGCAGTCAACAACCTCGCAGGCGTGCCGGCCATTGTGTACGGAGTGTTTGGCCTCGGCTTCTTTGTCTACGTGTTGGGCGGCTCGGTTGACCGGCTGTTCTTTGCCGAAGCCTTGCCGGCGCCGACGTTCGGTACGCCTGGACTGTTGTGGGCGTCGTTGACCCTGGCGCTGCTGGCGGTGCCGGTGGTGATTGTGGCCACAGAAGAAGGGCTGGCGCGTATCCCGCGTACCGTCCGTGAAGGTTCGTTGGCCCTGGGTGCGACCAAGGCCGAGACCTTGTGGAAGATCGTGCTGCCGATGGCCAGCCCGGCCATGATGACCGGCCTGATCCTGGCCGTGGCCCGCGCCGCGGGTGAGGTGGCGCCACTGATGCTGGTGGGCGTGGTCAAACTGGCGCCTTCGCTGCCGCTGGATGGCAACTACCCTTACTTGCACCTTGACCAGAAGATCATGCACCTGGGCTTCCACATTTATGACGTGGGTTTCCAAAGCCCCAACGTTGAAGCCGCTCGCCCGCTGGTGTACGCCACCGCGCTGCTGCTGGTGCTGGTGATCGCGACCCTGAACCTGTCGGCGGTGTGGATCCGTAACCACCTGCGCGAGAAGTACAAGGCGCTGGATAGCTGATAGATAACGGAATCTTAAGTGTGGGAGCGGGCTTGCTCGCGATGGCATCTCTGCGGTTTCAAGGTTAGAGCGAGCCGCCTGAATCGCGAGCAAGCCCGCTCCCACAGAATCTGGCATACCACTGGCCCTTTTTAGTGACCATAGATAGCCAAAACGAATATTTAGCGTATGGAGCAACCCATGCAGCATGATTCCTCAACCCACGGCATTAACATGTCAGCCTTGGGTCGCAGCAAACAGAGCCTGAGCCTGGCTGACGAAACTGTCGCCATTGAAGTGCCGGGCCTGAACCTGTACTACGGCGAAAAACAAGCACTGTACGACGTCAGCCTGAACATTCCGAAACAGCGGGTTACCGCGTTTATCGGCCCGTCGGGCTGCGGCAAGTCCACCTTGCTGCGTACCTTTAACCGCATGAACGATCTGGTTGACGGTTGCCGGGTGGAAGGCGAAATCAACCTGTACGGCCACAACATCTACCGCAAGGGCGAAGACGTGGCCGAGCTGCGCCGTCGTGTGGGCATGGTGTTCCAGAAGCCGAACCCGTTCCCCAAGACCATCTACGAAAACGTGGTGTATGGTCTGCGCATCCAGGGCATCAACAAAAAGCGCGTGCTCGACGAAGCAGTGGAGTGGGCACTTAAAGGCGCGGCATTGTGGGACGAGGTGAAAGACCGTCTGCACGAGTCGGCACTGGGCTTGTCCGGTGGTCAGCAGCAGCGTCTGGTGATTGCCCGTACCATCGCCGTTGAGCCTGAAGTGTTGCTGCTCGATGAGCCGTGCTCGGCGCTCGACCCGATTTCGACGCTGAAAGTCGAAGAGCTGATCTACGAACTCAAGTCCAAGTTCACCATCGTCATCGTGACCCACAACATGCAACAGGCGGCCCGGGTTTCGGACTACACCGCGTTCATGTACATGGGCAAAATGGTTGAATACGGCGACACCGATACCCTGTTCACCAACCCGGCCAAAAAACAGACCGAAGACTACATAACCGGGCGGTATGGCTAGACGCAGCGGCAAGCTTTTAGCTTCAAGCGGCAAGAGAAAGCAGAGCGGCGTAACGACACATTTAACTTGTAGCTTGAAGCTTGTCGCTTGAGGCTTTTGCGGAGCAAGACCATGATTTCAAAGGATGGCCTCACCCATCACATTTCCGCGCAGTTCAATGCGGAACTCGAAGAAGTACGCAGCCACTTGTTGGCCATGGGCGGGCTGGTCGAGAAACAGGTTAATGACGCGGTCACGGCGTTGATTGAGGCCGACTCCGGGTTGGCTCAGCAAGTGCGTGAGATCGACGAACAGATCAATCAGATGGAGCGCAACATCGACGAGGAGTGCCTGCGCATTCTGGCCCGTCGCCAGCCTGCGGCCTCTGACTTGCGGCTGATCATCAGCATCTCCAAGTCGGTGATCGACCTGGAGCGCATCGGTGACGAAGCGACCAAGATCGCGCGCCGGGCCATTCAGCTGTGCGAAGAAGGCGAGGCGCCACGCGGCTACGTGGAGGTGCGCCACATTGGCGACCAGGTGCGCAACATGGTGCGCGATGCCTTGGACGCCTTTGCGCGTTTTGACGCTGACCTGGCGTTGTCGGTGGCGCAGTACGACAAGATCATCGACCGCGAATACAAAACGGCGTTGCGCGAGCTGGCCACATACATGATGGAAGACCCGCGCTCCATTACGCGTGTGTTGAGCATCATTTGGGTGCTGCGTTCGCTGGAGCGTATCGGCGACCACGCACGCAATATCTCGGAATTGGTGATTTATCTGGTACGCGGTACAGACGTGCGCCACATGGGCCTTAAGCGCATGCGTGAAGAAGTTGAAGGCACCAAGGCTAATGTTGAGTCGCAAGCGGACGATAACTAAGACTGCCCGCGACATAAAACGCCCGGCTCATTGCCGGGCGTTTTCGTTTGTGGCGTTTATAGTTAAGGCGCTTGGCGAACTGTAAAAAGGGGCGAGGCGCTGATCGGTCTTGGCAAATGGCCATCATTTGGCGCAGGGTTGTCAGGATTCTAAAGGAGCAGTCGATGAGCAAGGTCAGTGTATTGGTGGTGGATGACGCGTCGTTTATCCGCGATCTGGTTAAAAACTGCCTGCGTAACTATTTTCCCGGTATCCGCATCGAAGACGCGGTCAACGGCCGCAAAGCTCAGGCGCTGCTGACACGTGAGCCGTTTGACCTTGTGCTGTGTGACTGGGAAATGCCGGAGATGTCCGGCCTTGAGCTGCTGACGTGGTGCCGTGAGCAGGACCGCCTTAAAGCGCTGCCGTTCATCATGGTCACTAGCCGTGGTGATAAAGAGAACGTGATACAGGCGATTCAGGCCGGGGTTTCGGACTTCGTCAGCAAGCCGTTCACCAATGAGCAATTGCTGACCAAAGTGAAAAAGGCCTTCACCAAGGCCGGCTTGCTGAATGCGGTAATGGCCAGCGCCCCGGTGCGAGCCAGCACCGGCCTAGCCAACGATTCGCTGAGTGCCTTGACCGGTGGCAAAGCGCAGGTGGTGACGCCGACTGCGCCAAGTCGACCGGCTGCAGTAGCGGCGCCTGTGGCCCGCCCGGCCAGTCAGACACCCACGGGGCGCGGCCAAGGGCAGTTGCGTTTGCCTACGGGGATTCAGCCGTGCGTGATCAAAGCGCTCAGCCTCAAGGAGGCGCTGCTGGTGGTGCGTCGTGGTGATGAGCTGCCGCAGATCCTGGCCAGTGCGGTGTTGGACCTGGAGCAAGGCGAGCGGGCCGAGGTGGCGCGTCTGAATGGCTATTTGCACGCGATCGTCGCGTACGAGCCCAAGCCGGACAGCGACTGGTTGCAACTGACCTTCCGCTTTGTGGATCAGGATGCCGAGAAAATGAACTACCTGTCGCGGCTGATCGCCCACGGCACCGCGCAGAAGCAGTTTGTGCCGGGGGCGTAAGATCAAAAGATCGCGAGGCAAGCTCGCTCCTACGGGAGTTGCAGGCCGCCTGCGGCTTTGTGAATGGCGCGCAGGTGTTCGCCGATCTGTTTGACGTTGGCTTCAGTGGCGGCGATTTCTGCTGCGCGGGCCGGCTCAAGGAGGCTGCGCACTTCTTTGTCCAGGTCGCTGGTCAGGCGTAGCAACTGTTGCTGGCGCTGGCTGCTTTCGGACTCGAGCATTTGCCATTCTTTGGCCTGGGGCAGGCCATAGCCGCTGCTGCCGAGCAATTCGGCCGGGCGGCTGAGGAACCCGCTGCTGGCGAGAATCTCTTGCAGGGTTTTGTTGGCTTTGTCCATGCCGCCATCTTTAAGCCCGCGTGCGCCCAGGTACTTTTGCTTGACCTCGTCTTGAGCGAGCAGCAACTGGCGGCGGAAGCTGGCCTGTTCGAGCAGCAACAACGCCGCGCTGGCGCGCAGGTCGGCTTTTTCAAACCATGGGCGGCGTTGCTCGGCGTCCAGGGCCATCCAGTCTTCAACGCTGGTCTGTTTGATTGGCAGACGGGTTTTCAGCACGTCGAACATGGCTTGATAGCGGTCGCGGTAGGAATCAAACCGGTAGCCCATACGCAGCGCCTCGCGCGGGTCGTCCAGCACGCTGGTGTCTGCCAGGCCACGGGCTTTGAGCACTTCCAGCAGGCCATTGGGCACGATGCTGTCCAGGCCTTTGAGCTGGGCGTTGTCGCTGCCGCTGCGCAGCAGTTTCAGGGTCTCGACTGCGCAGTTGTTGGACACAAAGTAATAGCTGCCGTCGTAGCTCCAATGCATCTCGGCAGCGTGCTCAACCACTTCTTCGATTTCCGGGCGGCTCAAGTTCAGCGGTACAGAGGCGAGGCTGCGCAGTTCAGTCTTGGTGTATTCGTCGATGACTTGGGCCAGCGGCAGTACAAACAGGCGCGACGGGTAGGCGCCGGTCAGGCCGTCCCAGCTTGAAAGCTGTACGTCGTTCACAAACGCCCGGTAGGACAACACCAAGTGTTCTTGCAGGTCGAGTCGGCAATCTGGACCGCGTGGCCGGCCGGGGGCGCAAATCACCAGGCGCAGCATGCTGTGGCCCCAGCGGCTGGCCCATTCCTGGTTGGCCTCGGCCAGCAGGTAGTCGACGGCGTATACGCGCTCGGGATCAACGGTGCCGAGCGGCTGTTTGGCAAAGTCGTTGCCGGCGTTCAAAAAGGGGAAGCTCTTGGGGCAGTCGTCTTTGGCGGCGGGTGCCCAGCCGAAATGATCTTTGTAGTAGCGGTATAGCGCCGGGCGCCGGCACGCGTAGGCCGGGTCGAGGAGGAAGTACTCCATGTTGACCGCAACGAACTCTTTGGGGTTGGTGACTTCGTACAGGTCCGGGCTGCGCACGATCTGGTGGTTGTCTTGCTCGCGCTCACCACGGCGGCCTACGTATTGCTGCCAACCGGCGAGGTCGAGCAGGCGCGGGTCATCGCTGAGGGTAAAGCGGCGTTCGGTCTGGCCACGGCATGGGTCGGGCAGGCCGATGAGCCCCGTGCTGCTGCTTTGCCGTGCGCAGCGCTGGATGAGCGTGCGGTCTGCGGCAGGCCAGAGGCGGGCGCGGTCATAGAGGTGGGTCAGCTCGTGCAGGACGGTGGCGAGCATTTCCTGGCGCACGGTGCCGTGGGGGCGATTGGTCTTTTGAGTCGCGGCCGAGCCATCGGTGAGGCTGGCCAGGAGGTTGCGATTCAAGTCCAGCTCAGACACCAACGAGGCTTGCCCGTAGGCGTTGCTGGGCATGTCATCGCTCCAGCCGACCACAATCTGGCGATCCAGTTGCTCGATGAAGCGCGGGGGCAGCTTTTGCATGGCTTCATCGAGCAGCGTTTGGCTGGCGTGCTGCTGGGCGGGTGTCAGACCCTCTGTTTTGAGCTGCAGATGGAGGGCTGCGTGGGCATTACTGCCAATAAGCAGCAGGGCACACGCCGCGAGCCAGCCCGTCAGTGGTTTCACAGCGCGAGGATAGCTTCGGCGAGGTCTTGGTCGCTGGCGTTACGCGCTTCAGGCAGGCGGTCGCGCAGGGTATTGAAGGCGGACTCCAGTTGCACGCCGCGAATGGAGCCTTCGCTGGCGACGAATGTGGCGGCGTCATCGTGGGCTTCACGGACTACTTTAGAGTCACGAATGGACGTGGTGGTGTCGGAGGTGAAGTCGATGGAACGGCCAAACGCGCGCACGATGATGTTACTGGTCTGCACAACGGTCTGTGCTTGCGCCACATCGGCGAGCAACAACAGGCCAAGGGTGGCGACAATTAAAGGGCTACGCATGAAACATCTCCAGAAAACGCGGGTATTTATTGGACGAGAATTGCTTGTGCCAGTTCAAGGTCGGAGGCATTCAATTCAGGCTGGGTCTGGCGCAGATAGCGCAAGGCAGACTCCAGCTGCGCGCCTCGCTGTTGACCGTCACTGGCAATAAAGACGGCAGCGTCATCCTGGGCGGCACATAGCAGTTTGTGATCGAAAGGCGCGGACGTCACTTTACTGGTGACGTAGCCGGTGAGCACGGTATTTTGCGTGGTTGTGTCGAAGGCGTGGGCTGATTGAGTCCAGCAGAGGGCAAGCAGGGCTAGTAAAGAAAAACGCATGGGTCTCGTTCTGTGTGATCGAGGCCCAAGGCTAGCGTAATGGTCGGGTCAGAACCAGTACGTGGCGGGATCTTCATCTTTGATGCTATTCCCGTGGGAGCGGGCTTGCTCGCGATAGCATCACAGCGCCCGTTCAGAGACACCATGTGGTCTGCATCGCGAGCAAGCCCGCCCCCACAGGTCATCAAACATCAGATCGCGAGGATTGCCTGCGCCAGTTGGGCATCGCTGGCTTGCAGTTGAGGCGCTTGCTGGCGAATGGCGTCGAAGGCGCTTTCCAGTTTCACACCACGGATTGCCCCTTCGCTGGCCACAAAGCTGGCGGCGTCGTCACGGGCTTCGCGCACGATTTTGTTGTTGCGCAGCGAGCCGGTCGCGTCGGAGGTCAGGTCGGAGGTCGCTTTCAGGGCGCCCACGATGGCATCGGTTGTCACGAGAAAGCTGGAGGCGCTGGCGCTGGCAGCGAGTGTCAGCAAGGCGGCAGCGCTGAGCAGGCGAAGAGTGGGCATGGTGATACTCCAGAAGAGGGTCGTATAAAAATAGTCGGTTATAGGCGAATAGTAGGCGCAGGGCGGCGTGTCGCAAAGGATGTTTTGCCTTGCGGTGCAGACAGGATGCTCTGGATCAGGCTTTTTCGTGATTGTACTGGTCTATTCGTATTTTTATAAAACTGTACTTGTCATGCTTCTGGCGCTCAAAAATAGCCGCCCAAAACGACAAAACCCGTCGGCGGTTACCCGCGACGGGTTTTGTTTTTTCAATTCTGGGTGCTGGCGGTGGACCGATGGTCAGGGCCAGCGAGCGCTCGTTAGCGCCAGAACGGCTTGCTCAGCTCTTCGTAACGCTGTGCTTCGCTAATACCGGCATCAGCCAGAAGACGCGAGTCCAGGCGAGCCAATTGATGGCGGCTGGAGATACGGCGCTGCCACAACATCAGGTTGGCAAGTACGCGCAAAGGCATGGAAGCCTGGGTGTTTACAGCATTGCTTTCGGTGAACAGATCGGAACTGAGTGTACGTTCCATGATGGCATCCTTCCGCTTGTGGCGGCATTGGCTAGTGGTTTAACTGATGCCAATGATCCTCCTCTACGTCCAGACTCTGTAGATACAGTTCACCTGTATTACGATGAGCCAGTTAACTGTTTATAGGCGCTGTACGGCCATAAACGAGCACAACTGTACCTGTCGGCACTAAGTTGGTGCGTTTCTAGTCATTTTTGTGGGAAGTGACCCTGATAAGGGTAAGAAATTACCAGTACAGAAGTACAGTTTTTGTCGGGAAGGCATAAAAAAGCCGCCGCAAAAAACAGTGTTTTCGACGGCGGCTGTCTAGCACGCGTGTTACGGCAGCATTTTCCCGGTTTCTTCCAGGTTGATGTGCCAACTCAACGCCTCGCGCAGGATGTGCGGGGTGTGGCCGCCAATGGCGCAGGCCTTGGTGAAGTAGTCATTCAGCGCTTCACGGAAGTCTGGGTGCACACAGTTGTCGATGATCACGCGGGCGCGCTCACGCGGCGCCAGGCCACGCAAGTCAGCCAGGCCTTGTTCGGTGACCAGGATGTCGACATCGTGCTCGGTGTGGTCAACGTGGCTGACCATCGGCACTACGCTGGAGATCGCACCGGCTTTGGCGATCGACTTGGTCACGAAGATGGCCAAGTGTGCGTTACGGGCAAAGTCGCCCGAGCCGCCGATGCCGTTCATCATCCGCGTGCCGCAGACGTGAGTGGAGTTGACGTTGCCGTAGATGTCGAACTCCAGCGCGGTGTTGATCCCGATGATGCCCAGGCGGCGAACGACTTCCGGGTGGTTGGAGATCTCTTGCGGGCGCAACACGAGTTTGTCTTTGTAACGCTCAAGGTTGCCGAACACGTCGGAGTTGCGACGCTCGGACAAGGTGATCGAGCTGCCCGAGGCGAAGCGCATTTTGCCTGCGTCGATCAGGTCGAAGGTCGAGTCCTGTAGTACTTCGGAGTACATGGTCAGGTCTTCGAACGGCGAGTCGATCAGGCCGCACATCACCGCGTTGGCGATGTTGCCGATACCGGCTTGCAGCGGGCCGAGCTTGTTGGTCATGCGGCCTTCATCCACTTCTTTTTTGAGGAAGTTGATCAGGTGGAAGGCGATACCGGCGGTTTCGCTATCAGGCTCGCTGACTGTCGACGGTGAGTCAGCCTTGTTGGTGATCACGATCGCGACGATTTTTTCGGCCGGGATCGGGATGGCAGTGCTACCGATACGGTCATCCACTTTCACCAACGGGATTGGTGTGCGGGTCGGACGGTAGGTCGGGATATAGATGTCGTGCAGACCTTCCAGGTTCGGGTTGTGCGCCAGGTTGATCTCGACGATCACTTGTTTGGCGAAAATCGCGAAGCTGGCGGAGTTGCCCACCGACGTGGTCGGCACGATGTGGCCTTGCTCGGTAATCGCAACGGCTTCGATGACCGCGATGTCCGGCAGGGTGAGTTGCTTGTTGCGCAGTTGCTCGACGGTTTCGGACAAGTGCTGGTCGATGAACATGACTTTGCCGGCGTTGATTGCCTTGCGCAGTGTGTTGTCCACCTGGAACGGCATGCGACGTGCGAGTACGCCGGCTTCGGTCAATTGCTTGTCGAGGTCGTTGCCCAGGCTGGCGCCGGTCATCAGGGTGATTTTCAGCGGCGAGTGCTTGGCGCGCTCGGCCAAGGCTTGTGGCACGGCTTTGGCTTCACCGGCACGGGTGAAACCGCTCATGCCGACGGTCATGCCGTCTTTAATAAGGGCGGCGGCTTCTTCGGCGCTCATAACCTTATCGTGCAGGGAGTTCAGGCGAATACGTTCACGGTACATGGATTGTTATCTCGGGCAACGGAAGCAAGATGCGCAGTCTATTCATTTTCAAAGCGCGGCGTCCCGCTACCATGGTCGAATGCCGCAGGCCGATTTAGAGCCTTTGGTCGGGATCAGTCAGAAATAAAAAACCCCGGCGAATTAAGTGCCGGGGTTCTCGGTGTTACCAGGCCGCGATGTTACTCGACGGCTTTGACCATATCTTCAATAACTTTCTTGGCGTCACCGAAGACCATCATGGTTTTATCCAGATAAAACAGTTCGTTATCCAGGCCCGCATAGCCGCTGGCCATGGAGCGTTTGTTCACGATGACGGTTTTGGCTTTATAGGCTTCGAGGATCGGCATGCCCGCGATAGGCGATTTCGGATCGTTCTTGGCCGCCGGGTTAACCACGTCGTTGGCGCCGAGCACCAACACGACGTCGGCCTGACCAAATTCGGAGTTGATGTCTTCCATTTCGAACACTTGGTCGTAAGGCACTTCTGCCTCGGCCAGCAGTACGTTCATGTGGCCGGGCATACGACCCGCCACCGGGTGAATCGCATACTTGACGGTTACGCCGCGGTGGGTCAGTTTTTCGGTCAGCTCTTTAAGCGCGTGCTGCGCCCGTGCCACGGCCAGGCCGTAACCCGGAACGATGATCACGGTGTCGGCGTTGGTCAGCAAGAAGGTCGCGTCGTCAGCCGAGCCGGATTTAACCGGGCGTGCTTCTTGTGTACCGGCAGGGCCGCCAGCGTCCGCTGCGCCACCAAAGCCACCGAGGATCACGTTGAAGAACGAGCGGTTCATCGCTTTGCACATGATGTACGACAGGATGGCGCCCGACGAACCGACCAGCGAACCGGCGATGATCAGCATCGAGTTGTTCAGCGAGAAGCCGATACCAGCCGCCGCCCAGCCCGAGTAGCTATTGAGCATCGAAACCACGACCGGCATGTCGGCGCCGCCAATCGGAATGATGATCAGCACGCCCAGTACGAACGCCAGGGCCAGCATCAGCGCGAAGGCGTTGAGGTTGCCAGTGAGCATAAAGGTCACGCCCAGGGCCAGTGTCGCCAGACCCAGCACAAGGTTGAGTTTGTGTTGGCCGCTGAACTGTACCGGTGCGCCCTGGAACAGGCGGAACTTGTATTTGCCCGACAGCTTGCCGAACGCGATGACCGAACCCGAGAAGGTGATTGCACCAATGGCGGCGCCCAGGAACAGTTCGAGGCGGTTACCGGCCGGGATGGCGTCGCCCAAGTGTTTAACGATGCCCAGCGATTGCGGCTCTACCACGGCGGCAATGGCGATAAACACCGCTGCCAGGCCGATCATGCTGTGCATGAAGGCGACGAGCTCTGGCATTTTGGTCATTTCGACGCGCTTGGCCATGATCGAGCCGGCGGTGCCGCCGATGAGCAGGCCCACAATCACATAGCCGATGCCGGTGGTCGCGATTTCAGCGCCCAGTTTGTACACCAGCCCGATGGTGGTCAGCACGGCCAGGGCCATGCCGAGCATGCCGAACAGGTTGCCGCGACGCGAGGTGGTGGGGTGCGACAGGCCTTTAAGGGCCTGGATGAAACAGATCGATGCAACCAGGTAGAGAACAGTGACCAGGTTCATGCTCATGGCTTGCGCACCTCTTCTTTGGCTTTAGGTGCTTTCTTCTTGAACATTTCCAGCATGCGCCGGGTGACCAAAAATCCACCGAATACGTTAACGGCCGCCAAGGCGACAGCCAGGGTGCCCATGGTTTTACCCAACGGGGTGACGGTGAGCGCGGCAGCGAGCATGGCGCCGACGATCACAATCGCGGAAATGGCGTTGGTCACGGCCATGAGCGGGGTGTGCAGTGCAGGAGTAACGTTCCAGACCACGTGGTAGCCGACATAAATAGCCAGCACGAAGATGATCAGGTTGTAGACACCGGGGGAGATGAGCTCTTCCATTGTTTTTATCCTCAGCCGTTTTTGCGTACAACTTGACCGTCGCGGCACATCAGGCACGCGGCGACGATGTCGTCTTCAAGGTTGATCTGGAACTGCCCTTCAGGGGTGAAGACCAGCTTGAGGAAGTCCAGCAGGTTGCGGGCGTACAGCGCTGATGCGTCCGCGGCAACTTCTCCGGCCAGATTGGTCGGGCCGACAATGATCACGCCGTTTTCGACGACCACTTGATCGGCCACGGTCAGCGGGCAGTTGCCGCCTTGGGCTGCAGCGAGGTCGATGACGACGGAGCCAGGCTTCATCTGCGCCACGGTTTCAGCGCTCAGCAGCACCGGTGCTTTGCGGCCGGGGATGAGTGCGGTGGTGATGACGATATCGGCTTGCTTGGCGCGTTCGTGTACAGCCTGGGCCTGGCGCTGCATCCAGCTGGCAGGCATCGGGCGTGCATAGCCACCCACGCCGACCGCGCATTCGCGCTCTTCGTCGGTCTCGTAAGGGACGTCGACGAACTTGGCGCCCAGCGATTCGATCTGCTCTTTGACTGCAGGCCGCACATCTGAGGCCTCAATGACCGCACCCAGTCGCTTGGCTGTCGCAATGGCCTGCAGGCCGGCAACGCCTGCGCCGAGAATCAGCACGCGGGCGGCTTTTACCGTACCTGCGGCGGTCATCAACATAGGCATGAAGCGCGGGTAATGGTGGGCGGCCAGCAGTACAGCTTTGTAGCCGGCAATGTTGGCTTGGGATGACAGCACATCAAGACTTTGCGCACGCGAGGTGCGAGGGGCAGCTTCCAGCGAGAAGGCGGTGATCCCACGCTCGGTCAGTTTGGCAATGGTTTCATTGCTGAACGGGTTGAGCATGCCAATCAGCACGGCGGTGCTGTTGATCAAGGCCAGCTCGCTGTCGTTGGGGGCAACTACTTTAAGGATCAGCTCGGCGCCAAAGGCGTCTGTGGCGCTGCCAATAGTTGCGCCTGCGGCTTCATAGGCGCTGTCAGTCACGCTGGCATTAATGCCTGCGCCGCTTTGAACAGTCACCTTATGGCCTTGGCCGATCAGCTTCTTGATGGTTTCCGGGGTTGCAGCAACCCGCGTTTCACCCGTTTGGGTTTCGAGAGGAACACCAATGTGCACGTCATATCTCCTGCGTGATCTTTTATAAGAAAGCCAGCGCACTACGGATGGTGCGACTGGGGCGGCCGATCAGCACGATCCCACCAAATATTGGGTGGGGCGCGGCATTCTGCTGGCGATTTTTGGGGCTTTCAAGAACTTATGAAGGGTGACGGATTTTTTACTACAAGTCATGCAGTGACCGAATGTCGCAATGGTCAGCTGTAGGCCTTTATTTATAAGGCTTGTAGAGATTTAAGGCTGTTTTCGAGTTTTTTTCACATTTCTTTTGGTTATCGCTGCATAACTTTCAGAAATACCCTGTAGGCCACGTGGTTACTGGCTTTCGGGTTTGTCCAGTTAGACTTAAGTCAAGCGTGCAAAATGGCGACATTTACGTACATATGTAGTTGGTTTTTAAGTATCACTACATTGTTTTTTGAGGGTTTTAGTTTTCTCAAATCAAGCTGTAGGCCGCGGCCTGCTTGATCAGCCAGTCACGGAAGGCGTGTAACGACGCTGACTCAATTTTGCGTTCTGGGATCATTAGGTAGTAAGCCTTGGTGCTGGGCAGTGTGTGCGGGTTGGCGATCACCAGGCGTTTCTCGGCTAATTCGCGCTGGATCAGGAAGGGCGGGATCAGCGCGACGCCCATTTCGTGTATGGCGGCTTGGGCCAGCATCGAAAACAGTTCGTAGCGCGGCCCGGTCATGTCGCGCGGCACGCTCATGTCCTGGGCGTTGAACCATTGGCGCCAGGCGTAGGGGCGAGTGGTTTGCTGGAGCAGCGGGAGTTCGGCCAATGCCTGGGCGCTAAGGCTTTTCCGGTCGCCCAGCAGTGATGGGCTGCACACGGGCAGGGGGTTCTCGCCCATCAGCCGGTGGGACGATGTGCCGGACCAGTCGGCATCGCCAAAGTAGATGGCGGCGTCGAAGTCGGTGTCGGCAAACAGGAAGGGGCGCGTACGGTTTGTCAGATTGACGGTGACGTCGGGGTGTTGTTGCTGGAAGTCCTTGAGGCGGGGCAATAGCCATTGCGTGCCGAAGGTGGGGACGACGGCCAGCTCAATGGTGTTGGCGCCTTGTTGCCCCATCACGGACAGCGTGTCGCGTTCGACGGCATCCAGTTGCGTCGCAACCCTCCGACTGTAGGAAAGGCCTGCTTCTGTCAGTTTCACGCCCCGCTTGGAGCGTCTGAAGAGTTCTACACTGAGGAATTCTTCAAGGCTGGCGATCTGTCGGCAGATAGCGCCTTGAGTGAGGGATAGTTCGTGTGCGGCCTTGGTGAAGCTCTCATGGCGTGCAGCCGCTTCAAAGCTGATCAAAGCGGTTGTGCTGGGGATCTTGCGGCGCATGTACGGCTTCCTCACTAAAGGTGATCAGAAATGGCCTTTCAGGCTGTCACGGAGTGAGAAATTATCACAACGGCGTGCTGAATCCTCGTTTGTACTCTTTATAGGGGGCGGCCTAGGATCGGCGCACGACATTTGATCTATTTCGCGAGGGTTCTTACATGGCGGGTAAAGCAAGCTTCAACTGGATTGATCCACTGTTGCTGGATCAGCAGCTCACTGAAGAAGAGCGCATGGTGCGTGACAGCGCTGAGCAGTTTGCTCAAGACAAGCTGGCGCCACGTGTTCTGGAGGCTTTCCGTCATGAACAGACTGACCCGGCGATCTTTCGCGAGATGGGTGAGACGGGCTTGCTGGGGGCGATGATCCCTGAGCAGTACGGTGGCAGTGGCTTGAACTATGTTAGCTACGGCCTGATTGCTCGTGAGGTTGAGCGCGTGGACTCGGGTTACCGCTCGATGATGAGTGTGCAGTCTTCCTTGGTCATGGTGCCGATCAATGAGTTCGGTACTGAGGCGCAAAAGCAGAAGTACCTGCCGAAGCTGGCGTCAGGTGAGTGGATTGGCTGTTTTGGTCTGACGGAGCCTAACCATGGTTCTGACCCTGGCGCGATGATCACTCGTGCGCGCTCGGTGGATGGCGGCTACAGCCTGACGGGCAGCAAAATGTGGATCACCAACAGTCCGATCGCAGATGTGTTTGTGGTGTGGGCGAAGGACGACGAGGGTGACATTCGTGGCTTCGTGCTGGAGAAGGGCTGGAAGGGCCTGAGCGCTCCGGCGATTCACGGCAAGGTTGGCTTGCGTGCGTCGATCACTGGCGAGATCGTGATGGATAACGTGTTTGTGCCGCAAGAGAACATCTTCCCGGATGTTCGCGGTTTGAAAGGGCCGTTCACCTGCCTGAACTCCGCACGCTACGGCATCTCGTGGGGCGCATTGGGCGCTGCAGAGTTTTGCTGGCACACGGCGCGTCAATACACGCTGGATCGTCAGCAGTTCGGTCGGCCGTTGGCGGCGACCCAGTTGATCCAGAAAAAATTGGCGGATATGCAGACCGAGATTACGTTGGCCTTGCAGGGTTGCCTGCGCTTGGGGCGGATGAAGGATGAAGGAACCGCGGCGGTTGAGATTACTTCGATCATGAAGCGCAACTCGTGCGGCAAGTCCCTGGATATCGCGCGTATGGCGCGGGACATGTTGGGTGGCAATGGTATCTCCGACGAGTTCGGGGTGGCGCGTCACTTGGTTAACCTGGAAGTGGTGAATACCTATGAGGGGACGCATGACGTGCATGCCTTGATTCTTGGGCGTGCGCAGACGGGTCTTCAGGCGTTCTATTAACAGGAGCTTGGCTCATGGGTGCTTTATCGCATTTGCGGGTGCTGGATTTATCGCGAGTACTGGCTGGGCCGTGGGCTGGGCAGATTCTGGCGGACCTTGGCGCTGAGGTGATCAAGGTTGAGCGCCCGGGCAATGGCGACGACACGCGCGCGTGGGGGCCGCCCTTCCTTAAGGATGTTTATGGAGAGAGCACGGGGGAGGCGGCTTATTACTTGTCGGCTAACCGTAACAAGCAGTCGGTGACCATCGACTTCACCAAGCCTGAAGGGCAGCGCCTGGTGCGGGAGCTGGCGGCGAAGTCCGATATCTTGATCGAGAACTTCAAGGTGGGTGGCCTGGAGGCGTATGGGCTGGATTATGCGTCGCTCAAGGCGGTCAATCCGCAGCTGATCTATTGCTCCATTACCGGGTTTGGACAGACGGGTCCGTATGCGAAGCGGGCTGGTTATGACTTCATGATTCAGGGGTTGGGCGGGCTGATGAGTCTGACCGGTCGGCCTGAGGGTGAGGAGGGGGCCGGGCCGGTCAAGGTTGGGGTTGCGCTGACGGATATTCTGACGGGGCTTTACGCGACAGTCGCCATTTTGGCGGCGCTTGCTCATCGTCAGCATGATGGCGGCGGGCAGCATATCGATATGGCGCTGCTGGATGTGCAAGTGGCGTGCTTGGCCAATCAGGCTATGAATTACCTGACGACAGGCGTGTCGCCCAAGCGCCTGGGGAATGCTCACCCTAATATTGTTCCTTATCAGGATTTCCCTACAGCCGATGGCGATTTTATCTTGACCGTGGGTAATGACAGTCAATTTCGCAAGTTTGCTGAGGTGGCGGGGCAGCCTGGCTGGGCGGATGATCCGCGCTTTGTCAGTAATAAGCAGCGGGTTGCCAACCGTGCTGTGCTGGTGCCGCTTATTCGTCAGGCGACTGTATTCAAGACGACGGCGCAATGGGTTGAGCAGCTAGAGGCGGTGGGCGTGCCTTGTGGGCCGATCAATGAGATGGCGCAGGTGTTTGCGGATCCTCAGGTGCAAGCGCGGGGGCTGGCTTTTGAGCTACCGCATGTGCTGGCAGGTTTGGTGCCGCAGGTGGGGAGCCCAATAAGGTTGTCCGAAACCCCGGTGGAGTATCGCAGGGCGCCGCCGTTGTTAGGTGAGCATACGCAGGAGGTGTTGGCGCGTGTGCTTGGGGTGACGACGGTGGACTTGGAGCTTTTGCGGCAGTCCGGAGTGTTGTAGCTATATAGAGGGGGCGTTAGCCCCCTCTATATAGGTGTGTTTTTGGAGATATAGAAGTTAATTGATAGAGTCGCTCAATTAGCTCTTGACTCGCTGTTATAACGGCCTATAATTCGCACCACTTCCGGCGCAGTCGAAACGGAAAACTCCTTGAATATCAACGAGTTGGATGATTTTGACGGTGCCAGCTTCAATTCATCGAAGCAGGAAATTAGGTGTTGACAGCAGCGTGTAACGCTGTAGAATTCGCCTCCCGCTAACGAGAGATCGGAAGCGCAAGTGGTTGATGT
>NZ_JBEOPQ010000073.1:0-23091 GCF_040310285.1 Pseudomonas sp. HY2-MNA-CIBAN-0224
GAGCTTGCTCGCGATCTTTTGATCTTTTAAAAGATCGCGAGCAAGCTCGCTCCTACAGTTGAGTGTTCTGGCTGACGAGCATCAGGCCACTGCCTCCCTTGCTTGTTTATGGAAACTTATGAATATTTTGATCGTTGGGCCCAGCTGGGTCGGTGACATGGTGATGGCGCAGACACTGTTCCAGTGCCTGAAAAAGCGCCACCCACAGTGCGAAATCGATGTGCTGGCCCCTGAGTGGAGCCGGCCCATCCTTGAGCGCATGCCTGAGGTTCGCAAGGCCTTGAGCTTTCCGCTCGGCCATGGCGCGCTTGAACTGGCCACGCGACGCAAGATCGGCAAGTCCCTCAAGGGTCAATACGATCAGGCCATTTTGCTGCCCAACTCGTTGAAGTCGGCGCTGGTGCCGTTTTTCGCCGGTATTGCCAAGCGCACCGGCTGGCGCGGCGAATTCCGTTACGGGCTGCTCAATGATGTGCGCACGCTGGACAAAGAACGCTACCCGTTGATGATCGAGCGCTTTATGGCGCTGGCCTATGAACCGGGCGCCGACCTGCCCAAGCCGTATCCGCGCCCTGATCTGCAAATCGAGCCGCAAAGCCGCGAGGCCGCCCTGAGCAAATTCGGTCTGGAACTGGACCGTCCGGTGCTGGCGCTGTGCCCGGGCGCCGAGTTTGGCGAGTCCAAACGCTGGCCGTCCGAGCATTACGCCAAAGTTGCTGAGCAAAAGATCCGCGAAGGCTGGCAAGTGTGGCTGTTTGGCTCGAAAAACGATCACAGCGTCGGTGAAGACATCCGCGCCCGGTTGATTCCAGGCCTTCGCGAAGAGTCCGTCAACCTCAGCGGTGAAACCTCACTGGCCGAAGCCATTGACCTGCTGTCGTGCGCAGATGCCGTGGTGTCCAACGATTCCGGGCTGATGCACGTGGCCGCGGCGCTCAATCGCCCGCTGGTGGCGGTGTACGGTTCGACCTCGCCGGGCTTTACCCCGCCGTTGGCCGATCAGGTTGAAGTGGTGCGTCTGGGCCTGGAATGCAGCCCGTGCTTTGAGCGCACCTGCCGTTTCGGCCACTACAACTGCTTGCGCGAACTGATGCCGGCGCCGGTGATTGAAGCCTTGCAACGCCTGCAGGTCACCCCGGTCGAGGTCAACTAGGTGCGTGTTCTGTTGGTGAAAACCTCATCCCTTGGGGATGTGATTCATGCCTTGCCGGCGCTGACCGATGCGGCCCGGGCCATTCCGGGCATCACCTTTGACTGGGTGGTGGAAGAAGGCTTTGCCGAAATCCCGACTTGGCACCCGGCCGTGGGCAAGGTGATTCCGGTGGCGATCCGCCGCTGGCGCAAAAACATCTGGGAAACACTCAAGAGCGGCGAGTGGAAGCGCTTCAAACAAGCCCTGCGCGCCGAAAAATACGATCTGGTGATCGACGCCCAAGGGCTGGTCAAAAGTGCTTTTTTGACCCGCTACGTCAAGGCCCCGGTGGCCGGACTGGACAAACACTCCGCCCGTGAGCCGCTGGCCAGCCACTTTTATCAGCGCCGCCTGGCCGTGGCCCGTGGGCAGCATGCGGTCGAGCGTTTGCGCCAATTGTTTGCCGTCGCGCTGGGCTATGACCTGCCCAAAGGGCTGGGCGATTACGGCCTCGATGTTGAGCGCCTGGTTGAATTACCGCGTAACAAACCCTATGCAGTGTTCTTGCATGGCACCACGTGGGACACCAAACACTGGCCCGAAACCTACTGGCGCGATTTGACGGTGCGCATGGGCCATTTGGGCCTCGAAGTGCGCTTGCCGTGGGGCAACCCGGCGGAAAAGGCCCGTGCAGAGCGCATTGCCAACGGTCTGAAAAACGCCGTAGTCCTGCCCAAGCTGAACCTTGCAGGCGTGGCCAAAGTGCTGGCCAATGCCAGCGCATGCGTGGCGGTGGACACCGGATTGGGGCATTTGGCAGCGGCACTGGATGTGCCGACCATTTCCCTGTTTGGCCCCACCAACCCCGGGCTTACGGGCGCGTACGGCAAGGTGCAGATCCACTTGGCCAGCGATTTCCCGTGTGCGCCGTGCCTGCAGAAAAAATGCACTTACCAGCCGACTGCAC
The DNA here is from genome assembly GCF_040310285.1 of Pseudomonas sp. HY2-MNA-CIBAN-0224. Taxonomy (NCBI): domain Bacteria; kingdom Pseudomonadati; phylum Pseudomonadota; class Gammaproteobacteria; order Pseudomonadales; family Pseudomonadaceae; genus Pseudomonas; species Pseudomonas sp. HY2-MNA-CIBAN-0224. Next base: position 2,100 of record NZ_JBEOPQ010000073.1, read on the forward strand.
AGGACCAGCAGCGGTTTGATCTGAAAAACGAGTGGCCGTTGTGCTTCACTCGTCTGAACCCTGAGCGTGTCGCAAGTCGATTAAGCACGTTGTTACTGGCTGAGGAACTGCGCTGATGCAACTGGCTTTTGTACTGTACAAATACTTCCCGTTTGGCGGGCTGCAACGCGATTTCATGCGCATTGCGCTGGAGTGCCAGAAGCGTGGGCACCAGATCCGTGTGTACACGATGATTTGGGAAGGCGATATCCCGCCCGGCTTCGAAGTGCTGGTGGCGCCGGTCAAGGCGTTCCATAACCACACCCGTAACGAAAAAATGCTCGCCTGGATGCAGGCCGATCTGGCCAAGCGTCCGGTCGACCGCCTGATTGGCTTCAATAAAATGCCCGGCCTGGACGTGTACTACGCCGCCGACGGCTGCTTTGAAGACAAAGCGCAGAACCTGCGCCACTCGTTCTACCGCTTCTTCAAGCGCTACAAGCACTTTGCTGAATACGAGCGCGCGGTGTTCGACAAAAACGCCAAAACGGAAATCCTGATGATTTCTGAAGTCCAGCAGCCGCTGTTCATCAAGCATTACGACACCCCGTTGCAGCGTTTTCATTTGCTGCCGCCGGGTATTGCGCTGGACCGTCGGGCGCCGCCGAATGCGGCTGAGATTCGCGCCGAGTTCCGCCGCGAATTCAACCTGGCCGACGACGACCTGTTGCTGGTGCAAATCGGCTCGGGGTTCAAGACCAAAGGCGTCGACCGCAGCCTCAAAGCCCTCGCGGCGTTGCCGTCCGAGCTTAAAAAGCGCACCAAACTGTTGGTGATTGGCCAGGACGACCCCAAGGTTTTTCAATTGCAAAGCGCTACGTTGGGGCTGGGCGAGCACGTGCAGTTTCTTAAAGGGCGCAGCGACATCCCGCGCTTCCTGCTGGGCGCTGACGTGCTGATCCACCCGGCCTACAACGAAAACACCGGCACTGTTCTGCTTGAAGCCTTGGTGGCGGGGTTGCCGGTATTGGTCAGCGCGGTGTGCGGCTATGCCCATTACATCAGCGACGCCGATGCGGGCCTGGTGCTGGACGAACCGTTCGAACAGACGCAACTCAATGATTATCTGACCCACATGTTGTCCGACGATGCTGCGCGCGCGGCCTGGAGCCAAAATGGCCTGGCCTACGCGCAGACGGCCGACCTCTATAGCATGCCGCAGCATGCTGCGGATGTGATTCTGGCGGAGCAACACTGATGAAACTGATACTTGCCGAACCTTTCAAACGCTTGTGGGATGGGCGCGATGCGTTCACCGAAGTCGAGCAGTTGAGCGGTGAGGTTTACCGCGAACTGGACGGCCGCCGTACCCTGCGTACTGAGGTCGACGGGCGCGGTTACTTTGTGAAGATCCACCGTGGCATTGGTTGGGGTGAAGTGTTCAAAAACCTGCTCACCGCCAAACTGCCGGTGCTCGGTGCCGGCCAGGAATGGCGGGCGATCAAGCGTTTGCACGAAGTCGGTGTGCCGACCATGACCGCCGTGGCCTATGGCGAAAAGGGCAGCAACCCGGCCCAGCAGCACTCGTTCATCATCACCGAAGAGCTGGCGCCGACCGTCAGCCTTGAAGACTTCAGCCTCAATTGGCTCAAGCAGCCGCCGCAGCCCAGGCTCAAGCGTGCGCTGATCGCCGAAGTGGCGCGCATGACCGGCATGATGCACCGCGCGGGCGTTAACCACCGCGATTGCTACATCTGCCACTTTTTGCTGCACACCGACACGCCGGTGACCGCTGACAACCTGCGCCTGTCGGTCATCGACCTGCACCGCGCCCAGACCCGCGCCGTGATCAGCCGCCGCTGGCGCAACAAAGACCTGGCCGCGCTGTACTTTTCGGCGCTGGACATTGGCCTGACCCAACGCGACAAACTGCGCTTTTTGCGCGGTTACTTCCAGATGCCGCTGCGCCAGATCCTGCGCGAAGAGGCGCGTTTGCTGGCCTGGCTTGAAGGCAAGGCGCAAAAACTCTACGAGCGCAAAGTGCGCTATGGAGATGCACTGTAATGGCGGGTTGGACTCTGGAACCCGCTTACCGCGCGTTAGCACATGATTTTGGCAGTCTCGATGCGGTGTTTGCCCTGCAAGGCGAACACCTGACCCGCGATCCGTTGTCGCAAGTGATCCGCGTCGAGCGTGATGGCGTCAATTACTACGTCAAGCGCTACACCGGCGCGGGCAAAGGGCTACGCCGCTATCTGGGGCGCCCGCGGGTGAAGTCCGAATGGCAGAACCTCAAGCGTTTTGCCAAGTGGGGCATCCCGACCGCCGAAGTAGTGGCGTGGGGCCTGGAGCGTAAATGCTTTGCCTACGCCCGGGGCGCGATGATCACCCGCGAACTGCCCAACACCCGCGATTTGTCGGAGTTGGCGGACAACAACGACCCGCTGCTCAAGGACCGTGCCTGGGTCGATGGTGTCAGCCGCCAACTGGCGGGCTACACCAAGACCATGCACGACCATCGCTTTACCCATAACGATTTGAAGTGGCGCAACCTGCTGATCGACGATCAGGCGCGTCTGTACTTGATCGACTGCCCCAACGGCGACTTCTGGCGCGGTTTCTGGCTCAAGTACCGGATCACCAAAGACCTGGCGTGCCTCGACAAAGTGGCCAAATACCACCTGACAGCCACCCAGCGTTTGCGCTTTTATTTCCAATACACCGGGCGCACCACACTCAACGCGGCGGACAAAGAGCGGGTCCGCCATATCGTGCGTTTTTTTGAGGGCCGGGAATGACTGATTTTTTGGCAGGAGCCGAACGGGGTTTGCTGGAACGCAATGGACTGGCGGATTTCGATGCCCTGTGGAACCTGCAACTGGACGCGGTCGATGAGCCCAACACCAGCCGTGGCGGCTGGAGCACGGTGTTTCGCATGGACCTCGAAGGCCAGGGCTTTTACCTCAAGCGCCAGAGCAATTACCTGACCCGCACTTTGCACAGCCCATTGGGCGAGCCGAGCTTTGCCCGCGAGTTTCGCAATATCCAGCGTTACCAGCAGTTGGGTATTCCGGCGCTGGAAGCGGTGTTTTTTGGTGAGCGTAAAGTCGCTGGCGAGCGTCGGGCCATTTTGATGACCCGCGCACTGGACGGCTGGAACGACCTCGATTCCCTGCTCGAACACTGGCCTCAATTGACCCACGCGCAGCAGCAAGCGATTTTGCGCACCTGCGGTCAGTTGGCGCGCCAACTGCACGCTGCGCGTCAGGTGCATGGCTGTTTCTACCCTAAACACATCTTTTTGCAGGCAGACGGCGAGGGCTATCGCGCCCAGTTGATCGACCTGGAAAAGACCCGCCCCTTGCTGCTGGGCCAGCGTGACCGGGTTAAAGACATCGAACCGTTGTTGCGCCGGGCTCAGGTCTGGAACGCTGATGACGTGCGCACTTTGCTTGCGGCGTACCTCGAACAGCCGGTCGAGAGCGGTTTGGTCGATGCCTGGTTTGAGCGTTTGAATGTTCGTCGCAGCCACAAGGAGAGCCGCTGATGCGCTTGTCCGAATTGCAAAAGGCCGGGCGCACGCCGTCGTTGCCGCTGAGCATTGAACTGGCTGACGCAGCCGGGCCTGCGCAATTGCAACTGTTGAGCCTGCTGCGGGTGTTGCCGGGGCAGCGCTACGTGGGTGCCGGGGTGTGGCGCGGGCGTACCGTGCTGGCCAAATTAATGGTCGGCAGCAAGGCGGCGCGCAACTTTCAGCGAGAACTGACGGGTGTGCGCCTGTTGGCAGAGCAAGGCCTGACCACGCCGCAACTGCTGGCTGACGGTCTGCAAGACGGCGAGGGCGGCTGGTTGCTGTTTGAGTTCCTTGAGCACGCGCAAAGCCTGGGCGATGCCTGGAACGCAGTTGCGGCGTTGCCGGTGTTGGCCGACGAGCAACAGGCGGTGCTGGCCGAGGCGCTGGAAGCGATCGGGCAGATGCACCTCAAGGGCCTGTGGCAAGAAGACCTGCACCTGGACAACCTGCTGCGCTGCAACGGCAAACTGTATTTGATCGACGGCGCGGGTATTTGCGTCGAAGAGGCGGGCAAGCCGCTGTCACGGCAAAAAGTGCTGGAAAACCTTGGGGTGTTCTTCGCTCAACTGCCGAAAAGCCTTGAGCCGTTTATTGAAGAACTGCTGGTGCATTACCTGCTGATCAACGGCGAACACGCCTTGCCGCTTGAGGCGCTGCTCAAACAGGTCGAAAAAGTCCGCGCCTGGCGCCTCAACGACTTTATGAACAAAGTGGGCCGCGACTGCACCTTATTCAGCGTGCAGAGCGGGGCGTTTGCCTTGCGCGCATTTGCCCGCGAAGAAGAAGCAGCCATGTTGCCCGTCGTGGCCAAAGCCGATGCGCTGCTCGATCAGGGCCATCTGTATAAAACCGGCGGCGCGGCCAGCGTGGGCAAGTTTGACGTGGCGGGCCGCAGCCTGGTGGTCAAGCGCTACAACATCAAAGGCTTTGCCCACTGGCTCAAACGCTTCTGGCGCCCGAGCCGGGCATGGCATTCATGGCAGGAAGGCAATCGGCTGCTGTTTCTCGGCATCGCCACGCCCAAGCCGCTGGCGCTGCTGGAAACCCGCTTTTTGTGGCTGCGTGGCAAGGCGTATCTGGTGACCGAATACCTGCCCGGCCCGGACATCATCGAGCGTTTTGCGCCGTATCAGGACAGCGGCGACGCCCCTGAAGCTGAGTTGCAGGCGCTGGACCAGTTGTTTGCCGACCTGATTCGCGAGCGCATCAGCCACGGCGACCTTAAAGGCCATAACGTGTTCTGGGCAGACGGGCGCTGGGCCTTGATTGACCTGGACTCCATGTGCCAGCACTCATCGCCAGGCAGCTTCGCCACAGCCTACGCCCGCGACCGGGCGCGCTTTATGCGCAACTGGCCGGCGAGCAGCGCCTTGCATCACGTGATTGATGAGCGTTTGCCCAAAGCGGTGTAACCCGCTTTTGCAAAGTGACGCGGCGTAAGGCCGGAACCCTAAGTGGCCGTTACCGCAGCAACGGATATGTACTCAAGTCAAGAGCCCCCTCACCCTTGCCCTCTCCCGAAGGAGAGGGAACCGATTGGGGGATGCTGAAGATATTCGGTGGCCTGTTTGCTGCGCGACAGCGCGGCGTCGAAGACGGAGCGTTTGGGGCGACTTAGAAGCTGTATTGCGCCCCGGCTCCGGCGTACCACGAACGGCCCGGTGCGGCTTCGTAGAAGCGGTTGTTGCCGTCGGCAACGATCACTGAGCCTACGTATTGGCGGTCCAGCAGGTTGTCCAGGCGCAAGGTCTGGTGGAAGGTCCAGTGATCAACCTTTTGCTCAAACTTCGCGCGCCAGTTGAACACGCTGTAGGCCGGTGCGGCTTTTTGCGTGTTGGTGTCTTCGACGTAGACCTTGCTGCGGTACATGCCTTCGATGGCGGTGCTGACCCAGTCGGCAGGTTTCCAGTTCACTTCGGCAAACAAGGTGGTCTGCGGCACGCCCGGCAGGTCGTTGCCTTTATCAATGAGGCCTTTGGGGCTGGTGAAGTCGCGGTCATAGGTGGCTAGCAGTCGGGTGTAGGCCAGGGTGGTGGTCCAGTCGTCGGCTAGCTGGCTTTCAACCCCGAGTTCGAAGCCGCGTCGCAAGGTGCGGCCCGCGTTCTGGTAGGTGGTGCGCCCGCCGGTATTGCTCAGCACCACCAGTTCGTCGGAGGTGGTGATCTGGAAGATGGCGGCATTGATGCGTGTGTTGGCGAGCTGAGCTTTCAAGCCCATTTCGTACTGCGTGCTTTCAGACGGTTTGAGGCCAAAGTTGAAGCCATTGCCGTTTGGCGAGTAGGCCAATTCCGCCTGAGTCGGTGTTTCAAAGCCTTTGCCCGCGCTGACATAACCATGCAGCTCCGGGGTAAAGGCGTACATCACACTCATCGAGGGCGTGGCTTTTTCGTATCGCTTGGTGCCACTGTCGTCGCCGTTGCTCAAAAATTGATCATGTACGTCCAGCTCCATGGTGCTGTAACGCAGGCCGGCCTGGATGGTCCAGTTGTCGATGGCCCAGTTGGCCTGCACGTACGGGTCGAGGCTGCGGGCGGTGTCGATTTCGTCGCGCACCAGTGCGCCTTTCACGCCCAGTTGGTCGCCCACAAAGTTTTGGTAGCCGTGGCGGCTGTCCCGGCTCTGGTCGTAGTCCAGCCCGCCAATCAGGGTCAGGTCGCCGGGCACGCTGTGCACCGGTTGCAGCCAGCGCAGGCTGCCGCCATAGAACTTGCGGTCGAATTGCACCACGCCGCCGCCCTGGTTGTTGCCGGGCGTGCCTTTGGGAATCGCCAGGTACTGGATCACGCTGCGGGTGCCGTTGTAGGCATTGACCTGCAAGGTGGCATCGCCGAAGTAGCGCTCGTAGTTCAGGCCCACTTGTTGGTGGTCGATGCTTTTACGGGTGTTGTAGGTCAGTGCTGCCGGGGTCACCGAGCGTGGGTCGGCTTTGTAGGCTTCCCAGGTTTGCCCCAGCGGGTCTTGGGTGCCGTTTTGCTCCAGGCTGCTGTAAATCAGCGCCAGTTTGCTGTCTTCGTCAGGCTTTAAGTTGAGCTTGGCAAAGGTCTGGTCGCGGCGGGCGGCGCTGTGGTCGCGGTAGCCGTCGGTGTCCATGCGCGAGGCGTCGAGCACAAAGCCTACGTCGTCTGTCGCGCCTTCGGCCGTGAGGTGGTTTTTGCTCATGCCGTCGCTGCCCACCAGGGTTTCGGCGCCGATGCGCGGCGGCCCTTCGCCATCGCGGGAGAACATTTGAATCACCCCGCCAGCATTGCTGCCGTACAGCGTGGCCGCCGGGCCGCGCAGCACTTCGATGCGCTCGGCGGTGTCGAGGTTAAAGGTCGCGGCCTGGCCCTGACCGTCAGGGGTGCTGGCCGGAATACCGTCGGCAATCAGCTTGATACCGCGCACGCCAAAGGCCGAGCGTGCGCCAAAACCACGGGACGAGATTTGCAGGTCCTGTGCGTAGTTCTGCCGGTTTTGCACCACCAGCCCCGGCACGCGGGACAGCACTTCTGAGGCATTGATGCCCAATTGACCGTCGCTGATCTGCTGCTGGTTGATGCTGTCGACCGAGTAGGGCAGGTCAAAGCTTGGGCTGGCGCTGCGCGAACCGGTAATGACGCTGGGGTCCAGTTCGAGGGTTTCGGCGAAGCTGGCGGGCGCGAGGCAAAGCCCCGGGAGCAACAGGGCAAAGCGGGCAGGGGCAAAAAAATTCATGGGCGGTATCGGGGTTCCGTGTGACGCGACCCGTCTGGGCGACGGGTATCAGGCTAGCAGAGAGGGCGCAGTTTAGCGGCACCATCGGGCGTAAAGGTGATTACCTGAAAACTAGGGCTGGGTCATTCCCGTGCGCTTTACGCTATAATCCCGCCCTTTAGTTGTTTCTGCGCGTTGCGCGCAGTACACCCTTTTTTCAGGCGCCCGCCGCCTGCCTGCATTTTTAAGAGGCTAATCCAGTGGCATTGACGATCCTTGGCCTGTCCGGCGCCCTTAGCCATGATCCCTCCGCAGCCCTCTATATTGACGGCAAGCTGGTTGCAGCGGCTGAGGAAGAACGCTTTGTACGCGACAAGCATGCAAAGAACCGCATGCCTTACGAGTCCGCAAAATTCTGCCTTGAGCAAGCGGGTATCAAACCTTCCGACGTTGATGTGGTGGCGATCCCGTTCGCCCCTGTCAGCTTGTTCGGCAAGGCTCGCTGGCACTACGCCAAGCGCTACTGGTACGCCCCGGACCGCGCCCTAGACGCGATCCTGATGGGCAACCGTCGCTACAAGCGCTATCGCAACAAGATTGTGTTCTGCTTGCAGCAACTGGGTTTTGATCCGAAAAAAATCAAGATTGAGCCGGTTGAGCACCACTTGGCCCACGCCTCCAGCGCCTACCACTGCTCGGGTTTCAAAGAGAAAACCGCGATTCTGGGTATCGATGGTAAAGGCGAGTACGCCACGACCTTCTTCGGTTATGGCGAAAACGGCAAGATCACCAAGATCAAAGAATTCTTCGATCCAGACTCCCTGGGCGGCCTGTACGGCGCGATCACCGAGTTTCTCGGTTTCGAGATGCTCGACGGTGAGTTCAAGGTCATGGGCATGGCGCCGTACGGCGACGCCAGCAAATACGACTTCTCGCGCCTGGCCTCGTTTGAAAACGGCGAGCTGGTGGTCAACACCGAATACGCCAACGTTATCGGCCTGCGCCGCTACAAAGAGAAGGGCAAGGGCTTCTACTTCTCGCCAAAACTGATTGAGTGGCTGGGCCCCAAGCGCGAAGGCGACATCGCCGACGAGCCGTACATCCACTACGCGGCCAGCATGCAAGCGCTGTTTGAAAAACTGGCGCTGCAGATGATCGACTACTACCTGGGCGACATTCTCAAAGAGACCGGCAAAATTGCTTTTGCGGGCGGCTGCGCGTTGAACGTGAAGCTGAACCAAAAGATCATTGCCCGCCCGGAAGTCAAAGAGCTGTTCGTCCAGCCTGCGTCCGGCGATGCCGGTACGGCGGTGGGTGCTGCGGCCTATGTATCCCACGCGCGTGGCGTGCCGGTCGAGAAGATGGAACACGTCTACCTCGGCCCTGCGTACAGCAACGAAGGCGTGATCGCGGCGTGTGCCCGTCACCCGGGCAAGCCTGCCTGGCGCAAAATCGAAGGCACGCCTGAGAAAATCGCCAAGATCATGGTCGATGGCAACCCGGTGGCCTGGTTCCAGGGCCGCATGGAGTTTGGCCCGCGTGCTTTGGGCGGTCGTTCGATCATCGGTTGCCCGAGCAGCGAAGGCGTGGCTGACCGCATCAACGAACAGATCAAGTTCCGTGAGCGCTGGAGGCCTTTCTGCCCGTCGATGCTCGACACCGTGGGCCCGCAGATGATCAAGGTCGATCACCCGGCACCGTTCATGACCTTCACCTTTGAAGTGGCTGAAGAGTGGAAAACCCGCGTGCCAGAGGTTGTCCATGAAGACGGCACCTCTCGTGCCCAGGTGCTCAAGCGCGAATACAACCCGCGCTACTACGACATGATGAAGGCCCTTGAAGTACTGACCGGCAACGGCGTGTCGCTGAACACCTCGCTCAACCGCCGTGGTGAGCCGATGGTGTGCTCGCCGACCGACGCCCTGAACATGTTCTTCGGCTCGGACCTGCAGTACCTGATCATGGAAGACATCTTGGTGGTTAAAGAAGGCGCGGAGCGTTATGAATCGCTCGACTGAGCGGCATGTGCTGCAGTTCTGCCACGGCTATGACGGGCCGTTTCTGGACTGCGCGCGCCAGTACGCCAGCCTGTTTGCCGGCAGCGGGTACAAGGTCACCACGGTCTTTTTGACCGGGGCGGCCGACCCCGAAGTCGCCGCAGGCTGCGCGTCCGACGAAGTCCTGTTTATGGAGTTCAGCTCCAAGGCCATTCGTGGCCTCAAGCTGGGCGCCATCGCCAAGCTGCGTAAAATCGCCGCCTCGCGGGCATTCAGCTTTTGCATCGCCCACCGCTTCAAGCCGATTTATATCGCCTTGTTGGCCACCGGTTTGCCGGTGATCGGCGTGCATCATGCGTTTGGCGACTACCAGCGCGGCAGCCGCAAACTGTTCGCTAATCTGTTTCGTAAACGCCTGAGCCTGCTCGGGGTGTCTGATGCGGTGCGTGACGACATGCGCCAATGCCTGCCCAAGTGGCCGACCGGGCGTATCAGCACGCTGTACAACCGCATCGATATCGACGCCGTACAAGCCAGCCAACTGCCCGGCACCCAGGCGCGTGAAGCGCTGGGGTTGTCGGTCGAGGGCTTTATTGTCGGCAATGTCGGGCGTCTGCACCCGGACAAAGACCAGGCCACGCTGATCAAGGGCTTCGCCCAGGCACGGGCAGACCTGCCAGCAGATAGCCAACTGGTGATTCTGGGTAAAGGCCGTCTGGAGCAAGACCTCAAAGAGCTGGCCCGTGAGCTCGGTGTTGCCGAGCAGGTGAAGTTTTTGGGCCAGGTGCCCGATGCACGGCGTTATTTCCGTGCGTTTGATGTGTTTGCCCTCAGTTCCGATCACGAACCGTTTGGCATGGTCTTGCTGGAGGCCATGGCCGCTGGCGTGCCGTTGTTGGCCACGGCCTGTGGCGGCGCCAAGGAAGTGGTGGAAGGCGTAGGAATCTTGTTCCCGCTGGGCGATGTCGAGCATTTGGCTCAGGGCATCAAGCATCTGTCGGTACTCACCGATGAGCAGCGCCATGCCTGTGCTGACCTGATGCTGGCGCGTCTGCACGAGCGCTTTAGCGATCAGGCCGTTCATGACCGGTTCTGGCAGTTGCCGCAAGCCACCGACCTGACTGCGGGGGCCTGATGCTCACTTATTTCCAGGGCTGGCGTGAGCGCGGCTGGAGCGTTGTTGACGCGTCTGTTTACGCAGAGGCCTGGCAACGCTTTGGTGGCAGCGTGGCCACGCACCCGATGGTGGTTGAGCGTTTGGCTCAGTTGGCGGGTATCCCGGTGCGCTACCTGGCCTGGGAGCAAGATGGCGAAGTGAAAGCTGCGATCCCGACCTGGGGCCGCGACCTGGCTTTGTCCAAGGACGTGCTCAAGCGCCACGGCAAAAAAGGCCTGTTTGACCTCGGTAATGCCGAGATCATTCTGCCGGCTGCCGACGGGGCCAACGTGCCCTTGCGTCATCGTGGGCGCTACCTGTCGCAGCTCAATGAAGGCCGTTTCAGTACGCTGATCCAGCAAACCGAACAGCTGGCGATGGCCCGCACGCCTGAAGAACTCTCGAAAAAATTCCGTTACAACCAACGCCGCGAACTGCGTTTGCTGGAAGAGGCGGGCGGTGTGGTGCGCCCGGTGACGGACTTTTCCAGCACTGAACTGGCGGCCATTTACTGCGATCTGTTCCTGCGCCGCTGGGGCTTTGTGGCCACGGGCGCCGAGCGCATGGCCGACGTGGTCGAGCTGTTGCGTGAGCTGTTGATCGGTTCGGTCATATTCCTTAACGACGCGCCTATTGCTATCCAGTTGGTGTACCGGGTTGAATCCCCGCAATGGATCAGCGTTGAGTACGTCAACGGCGGTGTTGACCCGCAAACCCGAGATTTCAGCCCCGGTAGCGTATTGAGCTTTCTCAATACCCAATCGGCCTGGGAGCAGGCGCGCAGCGTCAACAAGCCTTTGCGTTTCTCGTTCGGCCGCGCCGACCGCGAATACAAAGAGCGTTGGTGCAACCCGGTGCCGGTGTTTAAAACGTAAATGATCCGTTGTAGGCGCGAGCTTGCGGGTGATCTTTTAAAAAGATCGCGAGGCAAGCTCGCTCCTACAGGAGAAAACATGAGCCGCAAACAGCAACTCCTCAAGCGCCATCGGCGCAATAAACGAATTGGCTTGCTGATCGGCCTGCTGGTGCTGATTGTCAGCGGTGTCTGGCTGGCCTGGTGGCTGCCGCCGGTATTGGCGGTGCTGGGCTGGGTGGCGCATGAGGCCTGGTTTGCGGACCATCTGTTCTATTCCCCCCAAGACGACTACCAGTACGCCTTCGACCCGGACGGCGAGTGTCTTGAGGTGCGCCTTGAGGGTGAACGCCTGGTGCTCGATCAGCCGTTGAGCGTGACCGGCAATCACACCCTGATTCTGGCCATCAAGGTCAGCAGCCGTGGGCTGGGGCGTTTCATTGACCCGAGCATTCAACTGCTGGGCGGCGAGCAGCCCGATCAGCAAACCTTCGAGCGCGGGGTCAACGGGCTGCGCTATTTGAACCTGAGCGAGCACGCTGGCGCATTGGCCCGTGGCGAGTTGCGCCTCAAAGGCCGGCATTGCCGCGTGTCTGGTCAGCCCCGGTTGTGGTTGTTCCGCCAAGCCGATTACCGCGAGCAACGGGTCATGGTCATTGCGCCCCATGCCGACGATGCGGAGCTGGCGGCGTTTGGTCTGTACAGCCAGGCCAAAGAGGCGTGGATCGTCACCCTGACGGCCGGTGAAATCGAAGCCGAGCATTATCAGCAGATGGGCCTTGAGCGTGCCGAAGCCGCGCGCCTCAAGGGCCGCTTGCGGGCATGGGACAGCCTGGCCGTGCCGCGCTGGGCCGGTGTGCCTGAGGCGCATTGCGCGCAATTGGGCTACTTCTGCCTGCAACTGCCGGCCATGCAGGCCGCGCCGGATCAGCCAATGCCGTCTCGCGAGGCGGATATGAGTGACATCCGGCTGTTTCGTCAGCTCAATCCGTTTCCGATGCCCGGCGATGGCGATGGCGCACCGACCTGGAATAACCTGCTGGCGGATTTGCGTGCCTTGATCCTGCGCGCACGCCCTGAAGTGATTGTGCTGCCGCATCCCTCGCTTGACCCGCATCCCGACCACATCTGCGCACAAGCGGCGGTGTTCGAGGCGCTGCAAGGGCTGGAGTGGCAGCCGACGACGATTTTGGGCTACGCCAACCATTTGCATGACAATGACCGCTGGCCCATGGGCAATAGCGGTGATGGGGTGGCTCTGCCGCCGGTGTTCGATGCGTCGCTCAGCTTGCACCCGTGCAGCCTGCCGCTGACACTGGCCCAGCAACGCGACAAGGCCATGGCGCTGGGCATGATGCACGACCTGCAGCCGCGCGCTGCACTCAAGCGCCGCGTGCGCCGGTCAATCCAGGCGCTGCTGGCGGGCAGACGGCCATCGCCTTATGGCGAGAATGAATATTTTCGTAAAGCAGTTCGACGGCATGAGCTGTTCTGGCGCCTCAAAGCGTCGCAAGGAAACCCATGAGAGTTCTATTTCTAGTACAGAAAGAGCAGCGGGCCATTCTGGATCGCTTGTATGACGGCATTGCAGCGCATTGCGAGTGCGATACGCGCTGGCTGAGCAGTGACGAGCAACGCAACTTGCGCAGCTACTTCCGCCGTGAAGTGGACGTGTCGCGTTATGACCGCATTGTGTTTTTCTTGCGTTTTAAACAAGAGATCCGCCAGGTCGGCTTTATCCGTACCGTGCCCAACCTGGTGATCCTTGAGCACGATGCGTATCAAAATTACATCGAGTGCAAATACACCGGTAAATTCAGCGCCCATTACCGCCAACTGCCGTGGGCCCGTGTGATCACCTCGGGTTTTATGGTCACCGAGCGCTTGCGCGAAGAGGGCTTTGACGCCGTATTTGTGCCCAAAGGCTACGACCAGACTCTTTTGCATGACCTGGGCCGTGAGCGCGACATCGAGCTGGCGTTTGTTGGCAGCACCAACAGCGTGGCTTACAGTGGCCGCAAAGCGTTGCTCGACGAGTTGGCCAGCGTCGAGCCGCTGGTAGTGACGCGCACCAAGTCTGGTGATGACTACCGCGACACCCTTAACCGCATCCGCTTTTTTGTCAGCGCGGACGTGGGCATGGGCGAATACATGATCAAAAACTTTGAGGCCATGGCCTGCGGTTGTGTGTTGCTGGCGTTTGATCAGGGTGAAGCCGAAAACCGTGCGTTGGGCTTTGTCGACATGCACAACATTGTTTTTTATCGAGACATTCCAGAGCTGCAAAAAAAACTGCAACAGCTGCGTAATGATCCGCAACTGGCAGCCGATATCGCTCTTCGTGGTCGTGATCTTGCGGTGTCACAGTACAGCTTCGGTCGAATTGGCCAGCGCATTGTTGAAGAGCTGCAACCGGCACTACGTCCGCATCCGCCCTTGTCCTGGGTCGATCGGGTGCGATTGAAACTGGGGGTCTGAGACACCCCCCCCGGTGCAATCGTGGTGATACCCAAAGGACTGAAACTATTTAATGAGAGGAGGCGAACCGTGCGGTTCTGCCAAGAAAGTGACATCACCCTGGTTGTGACCAGCTGCGGCCGTCTTGACTTGCTCAAGCTGACGCTCGAAAGCTTTGACCGGTTCAATACCGCGCCCATTCGTGAAGTCTTTATTACCGAAGACTCCGGTGATGAGGCCGTGCGCGAGGCTATTCCGCCCAATTGGCGTGAGCACTGCACCGTTTTCGTCAACAAACCGAAACTTGGGCAGTTGGCTTCCATCGATCTGGCCTACTCTAAAGTCAGCACCGCGTACATTTTTCATTGTGAAGACGATTGGGAGTTTTATCGCCCGGGCTTTGTCGAAGACTCAAGAGCGATTCTGGAGAACAAACCAGAGATCTTGCAGGTCTGGCTGCGCAGCTACGCACACGACTTGCGCATTCACAGCCCTTACCTACATTACGGTGAGCGCGAGGTGATTGCAGGCGTCGCGTGCTACCCGGTGCTGTCGGATAAACCCGAATGGCAGAGCTTCTCGCTGAATCCTGGATTACGCCGTTACAAAGAATATTTGTTATGTGCGCCTTATAGCGGTCATGGTGGCGAAAAAGCGCTGTCCAAGCGCTATGCCGAACTTAATCTGCAAGCGGTGGCCCTTGAAGCTGACGCGGTGTTGCACACAGGCTTTGGCAACCATGTCGAGGTGCCTGAAGAGCGCCTGCGCAAGCTGCGACGCGGCCGTCGGGAGCGGATCAAGTTGTTCGTTACGTTGTTGGTGGGCGTTCTAATAGGCGTCCTTATCAGTTAGCAGGTACAGGTTTGAATGGTGATGATTGAACGGCGAGGAAGCGTGTGATGAGCATCATTAATGTGATGTGGTCAGGCGGTTCTCCTTATGCGTCTGTACACAAGGTTCACCAGCAAATCCTCTCTCAGGCATCACCGGGTACACCGGTAAAGACCTGGCTTTTACAGCACTCTGCCCCGGCTTGCCTGCGCGAGCTTGGGCAGGTTGAGGCTTTGGAGTTGTCTACGCGCTTTTTAAAAGGGCGGGGCATCTGGGCGTTATCGCGCCCGTGGCGTAATTGTTTTTTTCGCAAGGCCCTGCTCAAAAATGACGCTCGGCAGGTGCTGATCGATGGGCTGGGCGTGGCTCGGGTGCTGTTGCCGGCCTTGCGCACACTGCCGCACGTACGGGCGGTGGTGATGTTTCACGGCTCAACCCGCCTGCAATGCAAAGATGTCAGGCTGCTTCGCCAGTTTTCCAGCGAGCAACTGACACTCTGTGCTGTCTCGCAAACCCTCGCAGACTCCATTTCGGCCGATCTCAAGTTGCCGGTGGTCACCCTGAGCAGCATGCTCAACCCGCACGCATTCGAGCAGCAATTGTTGCCGCGTGACCAGGCGCGCCAGCAACTGGGCATTCCTGCGGGTACTCATCAAGTGTTCGGTGCTGTAGGCCGTCTGGTGGACTCCAAGGGCTTTGACACCTTGCTCAGCGCCTTTGCCAAAACCCTCGTTAACCACCCGGATCGACTGCTGATCATCATTGGCGAAGGCGCCATGCGCGCCGAGCTGGAGGCTCAGGTCAAGGCGCTGGGGCTGCAAGGCAAGGTCTTGCTGCCGGGCTACGTCGACAACGTGGCCAGCCTGTATCGGGCATTTGACTGGGTGCTGATACCGTCGCGGGCAGAAGGCCTGGGGCTGGTCGTTCAGGAAGCGGTCATTGCTGGCGTGCCGATACTGGCCAGTGACCTGCCTGTGTTTTACGAGCAGTTGGGCGAGGCGGGGAACTACGTGGCGGTCGGCGATGAGTCGGCATGGGCACGGGCGATTGAAGCCAGCGACACGCTGTCGACAACAGAAGTGGCTGCGCGCCAGCACGCAAGCCTTGACCCGGAACATGCCTGGCTGCGCTTCAGGCAGGCATGCACCACGGTGTTGTCAGGCCTTTAAAAAGGCGTCTTTGAGGGCTTGAGCGGGGAATTTATCGCTGAGGCTCTCGCGCTCGATATAACGCAAGAAGTGTTGCAGGTTGCGCTGGACCAGCTTTTTGGACAGTGGCGCCCTCACAAAACTCATGTCGGCGACATCAATCAAACCCCACGCGTTGTCAGGGGTCACCACAATGTTGCCCAAGTGCAGAGAGCGGAAGTAAATACCGGCCGCGTGCAATCTGCGAATCAGCTCGATAAGCTTCGGCAGATTTTCTGACCAGTCAAACCCGTTTTTTTCTGCGATCTGACGCAGGGTTTCACCGGGCAGCGGGCGATACAGCACCGCGGTCATGCCGGGTTTATCCAGACGGTAAAACGCCAGCACCTTGAGGGTGGGAATACCCAGCTTCTCGAGTTGGGCCGCGTTATCAATAAAACGTTTGGAATAAGGGCGCAGCAAGGCGGACGACAGAAGACGCTTGCGGCGAAACAGTTTCACTATGTTCCCGTCTTGCAGCAGGTAGACTTTTGCACCATAACTGTCCGCCTCAAGAATTTTGGCGCCTTCAATCATTTGATTTAAAGCGGCTTGTGGAAGCCGTGAACATTGCATCGTAGAACCCTTGCGAGCAGTCAGACACGCAATGATGCCGAAAAAGTGGCGCTTTAACCATGCCAGGTTGGCCGGGTAGATGATTTAGGAGCGGGATGATGTACGAAAGTCGTTGGGCTCAGACCCTCATGACCTGCGGCGTGCTGTGGTTCATGTTGGCGATTGCATTTGCCCCTACCAACAAAATCTATCAACAGGGCCTGGTTGTGTTCGTCTGGTTGCCGACACTGCTGGTGGCATGGTCTGCCCGCCCGGTTTTGGCGCAGGTCTGGCACGCGCAAAGAGCGCTGTGCCTGGCACTGATCGGTTTGGCCGCTTGGGCCACCCTCAGCTTGAGCTGGAGTGGCCAGCCCCTGAGCCAGGCCAAGCAATTGCTCTACATCGCCTTGTTTGTGATGTCATGGCCGATTCTGGCCAATGGCCGCCCTGAACGTGTTGTACGCCTGCTGCAATGGGGCGGGCTGGGGCTGGCGGTCATGGCAGCAGCGGCCATGGTGCGTTTCTATTTTATTGACGCTCGGCCCTTGATGGATCGTCTGGAAGGTCTGGGCGAGTTGGCTCACCCCATTTTGGGCGCTTATGCGGTGGGTATCGCCGGTGTCTGGATGTTGCACTGGATGCCGCGTGAGCGTGGAATGCAAGCCCTGTGGTGGGTCGCACTGGCGTTGTTGGGTGCCTTTGTGGTGTTTACCCAGAGCCGCGGTGCGGCAGTGGCGCTAATGGTTACGGTGCTGGCCATGCCGATCTGGCGGTGCAACCGTCAGACCGTGGTCATCTCGGTGGCCGGGCTGATGGGCGCCGGGATCGTGTTTTGGTGCATGCAGGCGCAGATGATGTCCCGCGGCTCGTCCTATCGGCCCGAGCTGTTTATGTCCAGCGTGCAGATGATCAAGGCGCACCCATGGCTTGGCCTTGGGCTTGAGGCGCCGTTTGGTGTGCCGGCGCTGGGGATCATGTTTGATCATTCGCACAACCTGTTCACCAGTGTGGCGATCAGTTTGGGCTTGCCGGGTTTGCTGCTGTGGAGCATCGCCTGGTTTTCGGTTTTGGTATATGGCTGGCGCGCTCGCGCGACTTTGCTGGGCCAGGGATTGGTGGGCATGTGGGTGTTTTCGACAATGGCTATGCAGTTTGATGCGGCCAGTTTGCTTGATACCCCGCGTGCCGAATGGTTTATCACCTGGCTGCCCATTGCCGTGGCGACTCTTTTGTCGTTCAAGACGGCGCAGGGTGAAGCCTGTGATAAAATTTCGCGTTTTCCTTAATCAGTGAGCTCTACGATGAGTGATTCACCGTCCGAAGAAGGACAGAGTTCAAGCCTGAAAATCTATTTCCGGCTCTTGAGTTATGTGAAGCCCTACATCGGCCTTTTCCTGCTGAGTATCGTTGGCTTCCTTATCTTCGCTTCGACTCAACCCATGCTGGGTTACATCCTCAAGTATTTCGTTGACGGCTTGTCCAATCCGGATGCCGTGCTGTTTCCGAACGTGCCTTATCTGCGTGACATGCGCCTGCTGCAGACCGTGCCGCTGTTGATCGTATTGATCGCGGCCTGGCAAGGGTTGGGGTCTTTCCTGGGTAACTACTTCCTGGCCAAGGTTTCGCTGGGCTTGGTGCACGACCTGCGGGTGCAGCTGTTCAACAACCTGCTGGTGCTGCCTAACCGCTATTTCGACAAGCACAACTCGGGGCACTTGATCTCGCGCATCACCTTCAACGTCACCATGGTCACCGGTGCTGCCACCGATGCAATCAAGGTGGTGATTCGTGAAGGCATGACCGTGGTGTTCCTGTTTGCGTCGCTGCTGTGGATGAACTGGCGCCTGACGCTGGTGATGGTGGCGATCCTGCCGTTGATCGCGGTCATGGTGAGTTCGGCCAGCAAAAAATTCCGCAAGCAAAGCAAGAAAATCCAGGTGGCGATGGGCGACGTGACCCACGTGGCGTCCGAAACCATCCAGGGCTACCGTGTGGTTCGCAGCTTTGGCGGCGAAAAGTACGAGCGCGAGCGTTTCCTCAAGGCCAGCCAGAGCAACACCGACAAGCAACTGCGCATGACTCGCACCGGGGCGATCTACACCCCGATGCTGCAATTGGTGATTTACATCGCCATGGGCGTTTTGATGTTCCTGGTGCTGTACATGCGCGGCGATGCCTCGGCGGGCGACATGATCGCTTACATCACCCTGGCCGGCTTGCTGCCCAAGCCGATCCGTCAGTTGTCTGAAGTCAGCTCGACCATCCAGAAGGGTGTCGCCGGTGCTGAAAGCATCTTTGAGCAACTGGACGAAAAACCGGAAGTCGACACCGGCACCGTTGAGCTGGACCATGTGAGTGGCCGTCTTGAGGTGCGCAACCTCAACTTCACCTACCCCGACACTGAGCGCCAAGTGCTTAAAGACGTGTCGTTCACGGCTGAGCCGGGGCAGATGGTGGCACTGGTCGGGCGTTCGGGCAGCGGCAAGTCGACGCTGGCCAACCTGATCCCGCGCTTCTATCACCACACCTCGGGCGAGATCCTGCTCGATGGCGTTGAGGTCGAAGACTATCGCTTGCTCAACCTGCGCCGTCATATCGCGCAAGTGACCCAGAACGTCACCCTGTTCAGCGACACTGTGGCCAACAACATTGCCTACGGCGACCTGGCCGGTGCGCCACGGGCCGACATCGAAAAGGCCGCGCGTGATGCCTACGCGATGGACTTTATCGAGCAGTTGCCCAAAGGCCTGGACACGCCGGTGGGTGAGAACGGTGTGCTGTTGTCGGGCGGTCAGCGTCAGCGTTTGGCGATTGCCCGCGCCTTGCTCAAAAATTCGCCACTGTTGATCCTCGATGAGGCCACCTCAGCACTCGATACCGAGTCTGAGCGCCACATTCAGGCGGCACTGGACCACGTGATGGAAGGGCGTACCACGCTGGTGATTGCGCACCGTCTTTCGACCATCGAAAAAGCTGACCTGATCCTGGTGATGGATCAGGGCCAGATCGTCGAGCGTGGCACTCACGGCGAGTTGTTGGCGCAGAACGGCTATTACGCCCGTCTGCACTCGATGGGCCTGGATGCGCCGCTGGCGTCTGGCGACATCACCTGAACACCGACGGGGGCAGGCACGCCTGCTCCCGTCGGCGCATTTTCCCTGCGATTAACACCGTGAACTGACCTGCGTTCACCCTGTGTTAATATCGCGCCCCTGTTCATTTTGTATGTGGGTCCTCCATGAAGTTGTCCATGCCGCGATTCGATCAAGCCCCTGTCTTGGTGGTAGGCGATGTCATGCTCGACCGTTACTGGCATGGCGGAACCTCACGGATTTCCCCTGAGGCGCCCGTGCCGGTGGTCAAGGTCGAGCAAATTGAAGACCGTCCGGGTGGTGCTGCCAACGTTGCCTTGAACATTGCTGCCTTGGGCGCACCGGCCTCGCTGGTCGGCGTCACCGGCAACGATGAAGCTGCCGACAGCCTGGCCAACAGCCTTGAAGGCGCAGGCGTTCGCGCCTTGTTCCAGCGCATTGAGCACCAGCCGACCATCGTTAAACTGCGGGTCATGAGCCGTCACCAGCAACTGCTGCGTATCGACTTTGAAGAACCGTTTGCGACTGATGCCCTGGCATTGGGCGCTGAAGTCGAGCGCCTGCTCGACGGTATTAAAGTGCTGGTGCTGTCTGACTACGGCAAAGGCGCGTTGAAAAACCACCAGGTATTGATCCAGGCCGCCCGTGCCCGTGGCATTCCGGTGCTGGCTGATCCTAAAGGCAAAGACTTCTCGATTTATCGGGGTGCGAGCCTGATCACGCCGAACCTCAGCGAGTTCGAAACCATTGTCGGTGGTTGCATCGACGAGGCCGACCTGGTGGCCAAAGGCGCCAAGCTGATGGCCGATCTGGAGCTGGGTGCCTTGCTGGTCACCCGTGGCGAGCACGGCATGACCTTGCTGCGTCCGGGCTTTGCTGCCATGCACTTGCCGGCACGCGCCCGTGAAGTGTTTGACGTGACCGGTGCCGGTGACACAGTTATCTCGACCCTGGCGGCTGCCATTGCTGCCGGTGAAGAGCTGCCCCATGCCGTGGCCCTGGCCAATCTGGCGGCGGGTATTGTGGTGGGCAAGCTGGGTACGGCGGCCATCAGCGCCCCGGAGCTGCGTCGCGCCATTCAGCGTTCGGAAGGCTCCGAGCGTGGCGTGCTGAGCCTCGAGCAACTGCTGCTGGCCATCGACGATGCGCGGGCGCACAACGAGAAAATCGTCTTCACCAACGGGTGCTTCGACATCCTGCACGCCGGCCATGTGACCTATCTGGAACAGGCGCGGGCGCAAGGTGATCGTTTGATTGTTGCCGTAAACGACGACGCCTCCGTGAGCCGCCTCAAAGGCCCGGGTCGCCCGATCAACAGCGTTGACCGGCGCATGGCGGTACTGGCGGGTCTGGGCGCGGTGGACTGGGTGATCAGCTTCCCTGAAGGCACCCCGGAAAACCTGCTGGCCCAGGTCAAGCCGGATGTACTGGTTAAAGGCGGCGATTACGGGATCGACCAAGTGGTCGGTGCTGACATCGTGAGCGCGTACGGCGGGACAGTGAAAGTGCTGGGGCTGGTAGAAAACAGCTCGACCACGGCCATCGTCGAGAAAATACGCGGCCAGTAACAACGCAATCCTCTGTAGGAGCGAGCTTGCCTCGCGATCTTTCAAGATCAAAAGATCGCGAGGCAAGCTCG
>NZ_JBEOPQ010000074.1:0-23015 GCF_040310285.1 Pseudomonas sp. HY2-MNA-CIBAN-0224
AGGGGGGTAATCCGCGCCGGATGAGCTGATTTGACCTGAATCGGACCACCGCACTGTAGGAGCGAGCTTGCTCGCGATCTTTAAACGATCAAAAGATCGCGAGCAAGCTCGCTCCTACAGGATATTTATCGTTCCATAAATAGAACGATCTAATTCAAAATTGCCATCTAGTGATATGGGTGATGCGAATCTATAGTGATTGCCATGCATGACAGGAGGTGCAACATGAAAAACATTATGGGTCTCTACACCGCTCCACGAGGTCATTGGGTCGGCGATGGCTTCCCGGTGCGCACGTTGTTTTCCTACGACACGATGGGCAAGCACATCAGCCCGTTCCTTTTGCTGGATTACGCGGGCCCAGCCGAGTTCACGCCGACCACTGAGCGTCGTGGCGTCGGGCAACACCCGCATCGCGGATTCGAGACGGTGACCATCGTCTATAAAGGCGAAGTTGAACACCGTGACTCCACCGGAAACGGCGGGATCATCGGGCCCGGCGATGTGCAGTGGATGACGGCAGCGTCCGGCATCCTTCACGAAGAGTTCCACTCCGAGGCGTTTGCCCGCAGTGGCGGCGCTCTGGAAATGGTCCAGCTGTGGGTGAATTTGCCCGCCAAGGACAAAATGGCCGAGCCGGGTTACCAAGGGATTCTGGACCGCGAGATTCCGCAGTTGGCGCTCAAGGACAATGCCGGTACCTTGCGTTTGATTGCCGGTGAGTTCGACGGCACACGTGGCCCGGCGCGTACGTTCACAGATATCGATGTGTGGGATATACGCCTGAACGCGGGCAAGTCGGCAACCTTCGACCTGCCTGCGGGCCGTAACTCGGCGCTGGTTGTGCTGCACGGCACGGTCGAGGTCAATGGCGCGCAAGCGGTGGGCGAAGGTCAACTGGCGCTGTTCGAACGTGAAGGCACGCAGGTAAAACTGCACGCCAGTCACGATGCCGTGTTGTTGATTCTCAGCGGTGAGCCGATCGACGAGCCCATCGTTGGTCACGGGCCGTTTGTGATGAACAGCGAGGCTGAGATTCATCAGGCGTTCAGGGACTTCCAGTCGGGCAAGTTTGGCCGGATGTAACTCAGGATCTTGTAGCCGCTGACGAGGTACGAAGGCTGCGATGGGTTGCGCAGCGACCCCAATCGGCGGTCCTGCGGCCCGCATCGCAGCCTTCGTGCCTCGTCAGCGACTACAGGGTTTTTTGTAACAGCTCGCGAAATTGCGCCAGGGGCACCGGCCTGCTGTGCAGATAGCCCTGGTACAAATGGCAGTCCAGTGTTTGCAGGTACGTCAACTGCGCCAGTTGCTCAACACCTTCTGCCACCACGGTCAGGCCGAGGCTGTGAGCCATGGCGGCGATGGCGCGGATAATCTCCGCATCGTTAGGGTCCTGGATCGCGTCACGCACAAACGACTGGTCAATTTTCAGGGTGTCGACCGGCAAGCGCTTGAGGTGGGTCAGGGAAGAATAGCCCGTGCCGAAGTCGTCCATGGCAAAGCTGGCGCCCAGGGCGATCAACTGGTGCATTTTTTCGATGGTGTCTTCCAGGTTTTGAATCACGATGCCTTCGGTAACTTCCAGTTTGAGCATCGAGTAGGGCAGGTGGTGATTCAACAGGCTGCGTTGGACCCGCTCAACAAAGTCGCTCTGCAAAAATTGCCGTGGGCTGATGTTGACGCACAGGCTGAAACCCTCCGGGTCGAGCAGGCCTTCTTTGAGCAGTTCGCTGAAAGCACGGCACGCCTCATCGAGCACCCAAGTGCCCGCTTCCAGAATCAGACCGCTGTCTTCGAGAATTTTAATGAACTCGCTGGGTGACTGCGGCCCCAGCTCCGGGTGCGTCCAGCGCAACAAGGCTTCAGCACCAACGATGCGGTTGTTGCGGGCGTCGACTTGCGGTTGAAAGTGCAGGCTGAATTCGCTGCGAGCCAGCGCCTGGCGCAAATCGCTTTCCATGCGCATGCGCTGGCTGGCAGCGGTCTGCATTTCAAAGTGAAACAGTTGTGTGGTGTTGCGCCCGGCATCCTTGGCCCGGTACAGCGCAATGTCGGCGCGCTTGAGCAGGTCGGCCGGGTTGGCGCCATGGTCGGGAATCAGCGCGATACCAATGCTGGGCGTCACTTGCAGGCGCTGGCCGTCGAGGAACATTGGCTCGGCGAGTAATTGGCGAATAGTGTCGGCGATATGGCACACCGCTTCAGTGACCTCTTGCTGCGAGCCTTTAAGCCCGGTCAGCAGCACCACGAATTCATCACCACCCAAACGGGCCACGGTGTCTTCGCTGCGCACGCTGGCTTCCAGGCGCGCGGTGATGATTCGCAACACCGAATCACCCACCGGATGCCCCAGTGAGTCGTTGATGTGCTTGAAGTGATCAAGGTCCAGAAACAACAGCGCGCCGCGCAAATCATGGCGCTTGAGCAGTGAAGTCTGCTGGCTCAGGCGGTCCATCAGCAGGGCGCGGTTCGGCAGGTTGGTCAAAGGGTCGTGGTAGGCAAGATGCCGGACTTGCGCCTGGGCGCTTTTCAATTGGCTGATGTCGCGGGCGGTCAGCAGCAGGCAGGGCGCCTCTTTCAGGGTAATCAGTTCAATCGAAATTTCGACCGTGAGCGGGCTGCCGTTCTTGGCCCGGCCAAGCACTTCGCGGTTGCTGATGCGGCCCTTTTCACGCAGTTCATCAAGCAGCGCCTGACGCTTCGAACTGTCGCCCCAAATCCCCAGTTCATACGGGCTGCGACCGATCACTTCGTCGCTGCTGTAGCCAGTCAGCCGGGTGAAGCCGTCATTGACTTCAAGGTATCGGCCGCTCACCAGTTCGCTGATGGTGATGGCGTCAGGGCTTGAGTGAAAAGCCTTGGCAAATTTTTCTTCGCTGGCCTTGAGCGCGGCTTCAGCCCGCTGTTGCTGGGTAATGTCGCGCAGGGTGGTGACGATGCACGGCTGGCCATTGACTTCGATGTGACGGCTGGACAGCACGCAGGTCAGCGGTTCGCCATTTTTATGGTGCAAGGTTAACGCCGGGTTGGTCTGTGCCGGGGCGCGGATAATGCGCTGTAACTGGCGCAGGTGCTGGGCGCTGGCATCGGTCAGGGCGCTGCTGGTGTCTGCGCCTTCTTGCAGGTCGGCCACGGTCCAGCCAAACGTCTGGGTGAAGCTGGTGTTGATTTCGATGAAGTGCGCGCTGTCTGCGAGCATCACGCATATGGGGTCGGGGCTGGTCTGGAAGACACTGGCAAACTTTTCTTCTGAGGCGCTCAGGCGCTGTTCGCGTTCCACCTGGTCGGTGATGTCGAGCAGGGTGCCGGCCATGCGCAGGGGTTTGTCCGCTGCATCGCGGTACAGCCGGGCACGGCTTTCCAGGTAACGCGAGGCGCCGTGCGCCAGCGGTACGCGGTAGGTCAGTTGGTAATTACCGGCCGGGCCTTCGCGCAGCGAGCGGTAGGCATTGCGCATGTTGAAGCGTTCTTCTTCGGGCACGCCTTCAAAAAACGCATCAAATGATTCGTTGAAAGGCTCTGCGGGCAAACCATGCAACTGCGCGGCGCGGGCTGAGCCATACAGGCGGCCGGTGGGGATGTGCCAGTCCCAGGTGCCCAGTTGCGCCGAGTCGAGTGCAAGGTCCAGGCGTTCCTGGCTTTCAATCAGCGCTTGCTCGGCTTCTTTGCGTAGTCGGTTGTCGACGAAGGTGCTGATCAGGTACGCCTCGCCCTCCAGTTCGACTTTTTGCGCGCTCAGCATGCCTTCATGGTAGTGGCCGTGACGGTCGGCCAATTGCACTTCGAGGGTGATCGGGGCGTTCTGTTGGCTGATGGCCTTGGTGAATTGCAGGCGCTGCGCCGGGTCGGGCCAGATGCCCAGCTCAACCGTGGTGCGGCCAATGGCTTCGGCGGCGGTCCAGCCCAGCTGGCTTTCGAAGCTATGGTTGGCCTCGCTGATCAGGCCGTCTTCGATGCGCACCAGCAAGACCATGTGCGGTGACAACTGAAACAGCGTCGAAAAACGTTGCTCTGAACTGTTCAGCGCTTGCTGGCGCTGACGCTGCAGGCTGCCATCAGGCCAGCGCACCCGGTAATGAATGGGTTTCAGTAATTGCTTGCCGTTGATAACCGCCTCGAAAGCCTGTTGGGCCTTGGGCCAGTCATCAAAGGGCAGGGTGGCCAATTGCTGAAGATTGCCGGGCAGTGCCAGGGCTGAGTCAAAGCCAAAAAACTTGTGCGCTCCATTTGACCAATGCAAGTCGCCGCTCTTGAGTTCCCAGCACCAGGCGCCCAGTTGGGCTGCGTTCATGGCCGTGAGCAGTTGTGTGGCACTCAGCGCGTGATTGTCCAAGGCTGACAGGTCGATATCAGACGCATCAGGGGCAGGTTGCAGCGCATCCGTGGGGTTTGACATTAACTGCATTCCTTGGGCTGAAAATCTTGAAAACGATCCATGCCTGAACCAGTGTTTTCAGGGTTGCTCAGTGTGCAGCGTGTCGACTTGGGCATCCAGCAGTGTCATGAAAGCGTGTGCGGCGTTCGACAAAGTTCTTTCGGTGTGCACGATATAGCCTAGTTGACGTGTCAGTTGTATGCCCGGCAAGGCGATTGAAGCCACTTGTTCATCGAGCATGGTGCGCGGCAACACGCTCCATGCCAGGCCGATGGACACCATCATCTTGATGGTTTCCAGGTAGTTGGTGCTCATGGCGATATTGGGCGTGAGGCCCTGGCCTTCGAACAGGCGCTGCACGATATGGTGAGTAAAGGTGTTGCCCCCCGGAAACACCGCCGGGTGGTGGGCAATGTCCGACATGCTCACGCTGGTTTGTTGAGTCAGGCTGTGCTCGGGCGCCACCACGAAATCCAGCGGGTCGTCCCACACCGGCACCGCGCGAATCAGCGAGTGAGGTTCCGGCGCCAAGGTGATAACCGCCAATTCGGCGCGGCCATGGAGAATTTCTTCGTAGGCAACTTCTGAATCCAGGAACTGAATATCCAGCGCAACCTTGGGATAAGTACGTGTGAACTCACGCAGCAACGGCGGCAAGCGGTGCAGGCCGATATGGTGACTGGTGGCCAGGGTCAGGCGTCCGCTGACCTCACCATTAAGGTTGTTGAGCGCCCGCCGGGTGTCATCCAGCACGTTGAGAATCTGGTAGGCGCGTGGCAGCAACGCCCGGCCCGCCTCGGTCAAACTGACCTCGCGACCCAGCCGGTCAAACAGTCGCAGCTTGAGTTGCTGCTCAATGCTGGCGATGCGTTTGCTGATCGCGGGCTGGGTTAAAAACAACCG
The DNA here is from genome assembly GCF_040310285.1 of Pseudomonas sp. HY2-MNA-CIBAN-0224. Lineage (NCBI taxonomy): Bacteria > Pseudomonadati > Pseudomonadota > Gammaproteobacteria > Pseudomonadales > Pseudomonadaceae > Pseudomonas > Pseudomonas sp. HY2-MNA-CIBAN-0224. Next base: position 5,282 of record NZ_JBEOPQ010000074.1, read on the forward strand.
TTCGGCGGCGCCAGAGAAGCTTCCGGTTTCTGCAATGGCGATGAAAGCGTTGAGATTCGCGAGATCCATCTAGGTGAATTCCTGTTGGTTATCCAAAGCATAAAAAATATGAATTTGAGTTATTCACTGTAACCTCATAGCATCGACCTCACAAGCCAAGTGGTTATTGGCATAGAAAGTAGCTGATGAGGAAACCGTCTGATGGCCGGCAAAACGCTCTACGACAAGCTCTGGGATTCGCATTTGGTCAAACAGCGCGACGATGGTTCGGCGCTGATCTACATCGACCGTCATATCATTCACGAAGTGACGTCGCCGCAAGCCTTTGAAGGCCTGCGTCTGGCCGGGCGCAAGCCTTGGCGCATCGATGCCAATATCGCGACCCCGGACCACAACGTACCGACCACGCCAGAGCGCAAGGGCGGGATCGAAGCGATCGCTGACCAGGTTTCCCGTTTGCAGGTGCAAACCCTCGACGACAACTGCGACGAGTACGGCATCACCGAATTCAAGATGAACGACGTCCGCCAGGGCATCGTGCACGTGATTGGCCCGGAGCAGGGCGCCACCTTGCCGGGCATGACCGTCGTTTGCGGCGACTCGCACACCTCGACCCACGGCGCGTTTGGCGCATTGGCTCACGGTATCGGCACCTCCGAGGTTGAGCATGTGCTCGCCACGCAGTGCCTGGTCGCGAAAAAAATGAAGAACATGCTGGTCTTGGTCGAAGGGCAATTGCCGTTCGGCGTGACCGCCAAAGACATCGTGTTGGCCGTCATTGGCAAAATCGGCACCGCTGGCGGCAATGGCCACGCCATCGAGTTTGCCGGTAGCGCGATTCGCGACCTGTCGGTAGAAGGCCGTATGACCATCTGCAACATGTCGATTGAAGCCGGTGCCCGTGTGGGCCTGGTGGCTGCCGACGAAAAAACCGTGGCATACGTCAAGGGTCGTCCGTTTGCACCTAAAGGCGCTGAATGGGACTTGGCCGTAGAAGCCTGGAAAGACCTGGTGTCGGATGCCGACGCCACGTTCGACACCGTGGTTGAACTCGATGCTGCCCAGATCAAGCCGCAGGTGAGCTGGGGTACTTCGCCAGAAATGGTCTTGGCCGTGGATCAGAACGTGCCGGATCCGGCGCAGGAAGCTGACTTGGTCAAGCGTGGCTCGATTGAGCGTGCCTTGAAGTACATGGGCTTGAACGCCAATCAGGCGATCACCGACATCCTGCTGGACCGCGTGTTCATTGGTTCGTGCACCAACTCGCGGATCGAAGACTTGCGCGCTGCGGCAGTGATTGCCAAAGGCCGCAAAGTGGCTTCGACCATCAAGCAAGCGATTGTGGTTCCAGGTTCGGGCCTGGTTAAAGAGCAGGCCGAGGCTGAAGGCCTGGACAAAATCTTCCTCGAAGCCGGTTTTGAATGGCGTGAGCCAGGCTGCTCGATGTGTCTGGCGATGAACCCGGACCGCCTGGAGTCGGGCGAGCACTGCGCTTCGACCTCCAACCGCAACTTCGAAGGGCGTCAGGGTGCCGGTGGTCGTACTCACCTGGTGAGCCCGGCCATGGCCGCCGCCGCCGCAGTAAACGGTCGCTTTATCGACGTCCGTGAATTGATTTAAGGAGCGCAGCATGAAAGCTTTTACCCAGCACACCGGGCTTGTCGCACCTTTGGATCGCGCCAACGTCGACACCGACCAGATCATCCCGAAGCAGTTTTTGAAGTCGATCAAACGCACCGGGTTTGGTCCGAACCTGTTTGACGAGTGGCGCTACCTGGACGTGGGTCAGCCTTACCAGGACAACTCCAAGCGCCCCTTGAACAAGGACTTCGTGCTCAACGCCGAGCGCTATCAGGGCGCCAGCGTGTTGTTGGCCCGTGAAAACTTCGGTTGCGGCTCCAGCCGTGAACACGCCCCTTGGGCCCTGGAAGAGTACGGCTTTCGCAGCATCATCGCGCCGAGCTACGCCGACATCTTCTTCAACAACAGCTTCAAAAACGGCCTGTTGCCGATTATTTTGAGCGACGCTGAAGTGGACGAGCTGTTTGCTCAGGTTGAAGCGACGCCGGGTTATCAGCTCAACATCGACCTGCAAGCCCAGACCGTGACCCGTCCAGACGGCAAAGTGTTGAACTTTGAGATCGATGCGTTCCGCAAGCATTGCCTGCTCAACGGCCTGGATGACATCGGCTTGACCTTGCAGGACAGCGATTCGATTGCAGCGTTTGAAAGCAAGCACCGCGCAAGCCAGCCATGGTTGTTCCGTGACGCTTGATAAGCGTATTTTTTGAAGTGTGGGAGCGGGCTTGCTCGCGAGGATAAACCCCGGTTTGTCTCTTGAACCGAGGCGCCTGAATCGCGAGCAAGCCCGCTCCCACGGTTTTTTTAAAATTTTCAGGATGCGCCTGCGGGGGCATCAACCGACAAGACAGAGGAACACATGAGCAAGCAGATTCTGATTCTCCCAGGCGACGGTATTGGCCCAGAAATCATGGCTCAGGCAGTTAAAGTGCTTGAACTGGCCAATGACAAGTTTCAGCTCGGCTTTGAGCTGACTCACGACGTGATCGGCGGCGCAGCCATCGACCAGCACGGCGTGCCGCTGGCTGACGAGACCCTGGAACGTGCTCGTGCTGCTGACGCTGTGTTGCTGGGCGCCGTGGGTGGCCCGAAGTGGGACACCATCGAGCGTGACATTCGCCCTGAGCGCGGCCTGTTGAAAATCCGTTCGCAACTGGGCCTGTTCGGTAACCTGCGCCCGGCCATTTTGTACCCGCAACTGGCGGATGCATCGAGCCTCAAGCCTGAAATCGTTGCAGGCCTGGACATCCTGATCGTTCGTGAGCTCACGGGCGGTATCTACTTCGGCGCGCCGCGCGGCACCCGCGAGCTGGAAAACGGCGAGCGTCAGTCGTATGACACGCTGCCGTACAGCGAAAGCGAAATCCGCCGCATTGCCCGCGTCGGTTTCGACATGGCCCGTGTGCGTGGTAAAAAGCTGTGTTCGGTCGACAAAGCCAACGTATTGGCCTCCAGCCAACTGTGGCGTGAAGTGGTCGAGCAAGTGGCCAAGGACTACCCGGACGTAGAACTGAGCCATATGTATGTCGACAACGCGGCGATGCAACTGGTGCGTGCACCCAAGCAGTTCGACGTGATCGTCACCGACAACATGTTCGGCGACATCCTGTCTGACGAAGCCTCGATGCTCACCGGCTCCATCGGCATGCTGCCGTCGGCCTCGCTGGATGCCAACAACAAAGGCATGTACGAGCCGTGCCACGGTTCAGCGCCGGACATCGCCGGCAAAGGCATTGCCAACCCGCTGGCGACCATTTTGTCGGTGTCGATGATGCTGCGTTACAGCTTCAACCAGCAAGCTGCCGCCGACGCCATCGAGCAGGCCGTGAGCCTGGTTTTGGACCAGGGACTGCGTACCGGTGACATCTGGTCGACCGGTTGCACGAAGGTCGGTACACAGGAAATGGGCGATGCAGTAGTCGCGGCGCTACAGAATCTGTAATCTCTCGGGCCCGTTACTTCCTGTTGGTGGAAGTAACGACCCCACTTTTTGTTAAAGGTGTAGTTGCGATGAAACGTGTAGGTCTTGTCGGTTGGCGCGGTATGGTTGGTTCCGTGCTCATGCAGCGGATGCTGGAAGAGCAGGATTTCGATCTTATTGAGCCGGTGTTTTTCACTACCTCCAATGTCGGTGGGCAGGGTCCTTCCGTGGGCAAAGACATTGCCCCGCTGAAGGATGCTTACAGCATTGAAGAGTTAAAAACCCTCGATGTGATTCTGACCTGCCAGGGCGGCGACTACACCAATGAGGTGTTCCCAAAGCTGCGTGAGGCGGGTTGGCAAGGTTACTGGATCGATGCGGCGTCGAGCCTGCGCATGCAGGATGACGCGGTCATTATTCTGGATCCGGTCAACCGCAAGGTCATCGACCAGCAGCTGGATGCAGGCACCAAGAACTACATCGGTGGCAACTGCACCGTCAGCTTGATGCTGATGGGCCTGGGCGGTCTGTTCGAAGCCGGTCTGGTCGAGTGGATGAGCGCCATGACTTATCAGGCGGCTTCCGGTGCCGGTGCGCAGAACATGCGTGAGCTGATCAAGCAGATGGGTGCAACCCACGCTGCGGTCGCCGATCAACTGGCTGACCCGGCCAGCGCCATCCTCGATATCGACCGCCGTGTGGCTGAAGCCATGCGCAGCGATGCCTACCCGACCGAAAACTTCGGCGTGCCATTGGCTGGCAGCTTGATCCCGTGGATCGACAAAGAACTGCCAAATGGCCAGAGCCGCGAAGAGTGGAAAGCGCAAGCTGAAACCAACAAGATCCTGGGTCGCTTCAAAAACCCGGTTCCGGTTGACGGTATCTGCGTACGTATCGGTGCGATGCGTTGCCACAGCCAGGCCTTGACCATCAAGCTGAACAAAGATGTGCCAATCGCGGACATCGAAGGCTTGATCAGCCAGCATAACCCGTGGGTCAAGCTGGTGCCGAACCAGCGTGAAATCAGCATGCAAGAGCTGAGCCCGACCAAGGTTACAGGCACCCTGAACGTGCCGGTTGGCCGTCTGCGCAAGCTGAACATGGGTTCGCAGTTCCTTGGTGCATTCACCGTGGGCGACCAGTTGCTGTGGGGTGCGGCTGAGCCGTTGCGCCGCATGCTGCGGATTCTGCTGGAGCGTTAATCGCCCCGGTTGCAATCAAAACCCGCGTCTCGCAAGGGCCGCGGGTTTTTTTATCCCTACGCTATTGTTATCCATGGCGCTACAGAGCGCTGTCCGTTGCCTCCACCGGTGGCTCCCGGTACAGTGCCGCTCCCCACGTTTCGCCTGAGGTAGACACATGAACCAGTCCTTTGATATCGCCGTCGTCGGCGCCACCGGCACTGTCGGCGAAACACTTGTGCAAATCCTTGAAGAGCGCGACTTCCCGGTTGCCAACTTGCATCTGCTGGCCAGTAGCGAGTCGGCCGGCAGTTCGGTGCCTTTTCGGGGTAAAAACGTTCGAGTGCGTGAAGTCGACGAATTCGACTTCAGCAAAGCCAAGCTCGTATTTTTTGCCGCTGGCCCTGCCGTGACCTTGAGCTTTGCCGCCAAGGCCCGTGCGGCCGGTTGCAGCGTGATCGATTTGTCCGGCGCATTGCCAACTGACGAGGCCCCGCAAATTGTGCCTGAGTCCAATGGGCATATCCTGGCCGGGCTCGCGCAGCCGTTCCAGATCAGCAGCCCAAGCCCTTCGGCCACCGCTCTGGCGGTAGTGCTGGCGCCACTGCGCGAGTTGCTGGACTTGCAGCGCGTCACGGTCACCGCCTGCCTGGCGGTCTCGGCCCAAGGTCGCGAAGCGGTGTCTGAATTGGCTCGCCAAACCACGTCACTGCTGAACATGCACCCGCTGGAAACCCGTTTTTTCGACCGCCAGATGGCGTTTAACCTGCTTGCGCAGGTGGGCAAGCCGGATGAGCAGGGCCATGTACCGCTGGAAAAACGCCTGGTCACCGAGCTGCGTGAAGTGCTCGGCATGCCGGGCCTGAAAGTTTCCGTGACGTGCATTCAAGCTCCGGTATTTTTTGGCGATAGCTATAGTGTGTCGTTACAACTGGCTGCGCCGGTTGACCTGCAGGCCGTCAATGCTGCGCTTGAAGCCGGTGAGGGGATTGAGTGGGTAGAGGCCGATGACTACCCGACAGCCGTAGGCGATGCGGTGGGGCAGGACGTGGTGTATGTCGGCCGCGTTCGCCACGGTGTCGATGACGCCAGTGAACTAAATCTGTGGCTGGCGTCAGATAACGTACGCAAAGGTGCGGCATTGAACGCCGTACAACTGGCTGAGTTGTTGATAAAAGACCCACTGTAAAAGATACTTGGCGTCGCTATTTGGCGGGTTTGCCGAGGCGGCGTCGCAGTCAAGCTGCTGTCAGGGCTTACAGATTCAATGAGGCAATGCGCGGGCCGATGACAGCCCTCGCATGTCGTCAGGCAGCAGCTTTACAGGTCTCGTGGGACGAGGCCTGTACCAATAAGGAAGAGGCTATGGTTCAGGTTCGCAAATTAGTGTTAGCAATAGCCGCCGCTTCGGCGCTGTCATCCGGTATGGCGCAGGCACTTGGGCTCGGCGAGCTGACCCTGAAGTCGACGCAGAACCAGCCGCTGCTGGCCGAGATCGAGCTGCTGGACGTCAAGGACCTGAGCGCTGCCGAAGTAGTGCCAAGCTTGGCCCCGGCAGACGAATTTACCAAAGCCGGGGTGCCGCATCCGGCGTATCTGAACGACCTGCGCTTTACCCCGGTGATCAATCCCAATGGCAAGAGCGTGTTGCGGGTAACCTCCAGCCAACCGTTGTCGGAACCTTTCGTAAAATTTCTGGTGCAAGTCATGTGGCCCAATGGCCGCTTGATGCGTGACTACAGCGTCCTGCTGGACCCTGCTAAATATTCGCCACAAACCGCAGCCGCCGCGGCGACAGCTCCGGCTAGCGCAGCCAGCACTGCCGGCGGGGAAGCAGGGCAATACACCACGTCTGCTCGTGACACCTTGTGGGAAATTGCCGCCAAGGCGCGCAATGGCGGTTCGGTGCAGCAAACCATGCTGGCGATTCAGGCGCTCAACCCCGATGCCTTTATCGGCGGTAACATCAACCGCCTGAAAACCGGCCAGGTGCTGCGTTTGCCGACGGCGGCGCAAAGTGTCGAGTTGGCCCAGTCCAAGGCTGTTGCCGAAGTCGCGACGCAAAACGCTGACTGGCGCAGTGGTCGGCGTACCGCGCCACGCGCTCAGCAGCTGGATGCCACCGCGCGCAAACCGGCAGCCACGGCGCAACCCAAAGCTGAAGTCAAAGATGGCTTGAGCCTGGTTGCAGGGCAGGCGGGCAAGGGCGCGGGCAGCGACGCCAAGAATGTCAGCGACAAGCTGGCGATGACCCAGGAAAGCCTCGACAGCAGCCGTCGTCAAAGTGCCGAGTTGCAAAGCCGGGTACAAGACCTGCAAAGCCAGGTCGACAAGTTGCAACGCTTGATCGAATTGAAAAACAACCAGCTGGCCAAGTTGCAGGGCGAAGCTCCCGCGCCGCTCGACGCCAGCGCTGCGTTGCCAGCCAGCCTGGTAGGCGAGGCAGCCGATACACCTGAAGACGACATTGCTCCGGCCACTGAAGGGGCGCCGGCAACCGCTGTAGCACCGGCACCGGGCGATACGCCCAGTGATGAGCGCAAGATCCAGGACCTGCTCGCCAGCCCGATGCTGACGGCCGCCGTGGGTGGTGCAGCGGTCTTGTTACTGTTGCTCTTGTTGCTGTTGCTGGTACGTCGGCGCAAGGCCCAGCAAGCGGCCGAGCGCCATGCGCGTATGGCGCGGGCGCTGGAAGAAGAACCAGAGTTTGCGGCAGACTTCGACCTGCCAGAAAGCAGCTTTGAAGGCATTGAAGTGGCATCGCCGAGCGTTCATCTGGACGCCGCTCCAGCGCCTGCACCAGCACCAGCACCCGCGCCGACCCCGGCTCCGGCCGCAGTGGTCGCACCTGTCGCGCCGGTGGCTGTACCCGCCAAGTCAGGCGCTGAAGTACTGGTTGAAGCGGAGCAATTGATTCAGCAGCACCAGTTCCATGAAGCGGCCGGGTTGCTCGAAAGTGCCATCAGCCACGCACCGCAGCGCAGCGACCTGCGTTTGAAATTGATGCAGGTCTATGGCGAGTTGGGCGAGCGTGAAGCCTTTATCGCGCAAGAGCGGCAACTGGTTGCCAATGGCAAAAACTACGCCGAAGTGGCGCAGCTCAAGGTGCGTTACCCGGCCATGGCTGCGGTGGCGGCAGGGATTGTCGCGGCAGCGGTGGCTTCGCAGTTCCAGGCTGATTTTGTCAAAGAAATGATGCGCGACGACCGCGTTGTCGAGCCTGAGCCCGAACTCAAGCCGGCACCCGTGGTGACACCACCGGCCGAAGAGTTTGACCACGACTTTGACTTGAGTCTCGATGATCTGGAAGCGGTCTCGCCGACCCAGGTATCACCCGAGCAGGGTCTTGATGACCTGGTTGATGCGAACGAGCAGAGCTTCGATGCGGTGCTTCAGCAGCAGGCTGAAGCCCAGGCAGCGCTGGACAAGGCAGCAGATTTTGACCTCGACCTGCCGGATGACTTTGATTTGTCCCTGGCAGAAGAAGCGCCAGCGGTACCAGACGTGCCGGACAGCTTCTCGATGGAACTGGACAAGGTAAACGCTGAGTTACAGCGCTTGTCCCAGAGCCTGGAAGAGCCAGCGATGGCCGAGCCGTTTGCTGGAGCTGTAGCGGGCGCTGACGAAGAACCGGAGTTCGACTTCCTGTCGGGCGCCGATGAAGCCGCGACCAAGCTTGACCTGGCCCAGGCTTACATCGACATGGGTGACGACGAAGGCGCACGTGACATCCTGACCGAAGTCATGGGCGAGGGCAGTCCGGAGCAACAGGCCGAGGCCATCGAACTGCTCTCCCGCCTGGCCTGACCCCTCCTGTAGGAGCGAGCTTGCCTCGCGATCTTTTAAAAAGATCAAAATATCGCGAGGGAAGCTCGCTCCTACAGCGCTCATTTTGCTCACGCCGGTCATTTGATTCATGGCGTCTTCGCGGGTGGGCCTTATAATGGCCGCCTTTGCGTTTATGAGCAGGCTGTAACTCCTTGGCAAATATAGATAACCCGGCAGCCGAAATGGCCGCCGAAGGCTTTTTCCGCATCGCCCTGGGCGTGGAATATAAAGGTTCACGCTACAGCGGCTGGCAACGTCAGGCCAATGGCGTGCTGACAGTTCAGGAAACCCTGGAAAACGCGCTGTCAAAAGTCGCCGACTCGCCGGTGTCGTTGATGTGCGCCGGGCGCACTGACGCCGGGGTGCATGCCTGCGGGCAGGTGGTGCACTTTGATACCCAGGCTGAACGTTCAATGAAGGCGTGGGTCATGGGCGCCAATATCAATTTGCCCCACGACATCAGTGTCAGTTGGGCCAAGGTGATGCCGGCGAACTTCCATGCACGCTTCAAGGCAATCGCCCGGCGTTATCGCTATGTGATCTACAACGATCCTATTCGTCCCGCGCATCTCAACCAGGAAGTCACCTGGAACCACCGCCCGCTGGACGTCGAGCGCATGGCTCAAGCCGCGCAATACCTGCTTGGTGTGCACGACTTCAGTGCCTTCCGTGCCGGGCAATGCCAGGCTAAATCGCCGATCAAAGAGCTGCATCACCTGCGTGTGACGCGCCACGGGCAGATGATCGTGCTGGATATCCGCGCCAGCGCCTTTTTGCACCACATGGTGCGCAATATTGCCGGCGTGCTGATGACCATCGGTTCTGGCGAGCGTCCGGTGGAATGGATCAAAGAAGTGCTGGAGAGCCGTGAGCGTCGCTCAGGCGGCGTGACGGCGCATCCTTACGGGCTGTATCTGGTGCAGGTGGAATACCGCGACGAGTTCCCGTTGCCCGAGCGTTACATTGGCCCACATTTCTTGACCGGTTTTAGCGAACTCGACGGCTGACGCACGGGTAAGCATTTGTTAACATCCGGCACTTTCACGCTCGTGCTCAGGGGTATCGCTAACATGTCAGCCGTTCGCAGCAAGATCTGCGGGATTACCCGCATAGATGACGCACTGGCCGCCGTGGCCGCCGGGGCTGATGCGATTGGCTTTGTGTTTTACGCCAAAAGCCCGCGAGCGGTGACTGCCGCGCAGGCGCGGGCCATCATTGCCGCGCTGCCGCCGTTTGTGACCACCGTGGGCCTGTTTGTGAATGCCAGCGCCTGTGAGCTGAACGAAACGCTGGACGCTGTGCCGCTGGACTTGCTGCAATTTCACGGCGATGAAACCCCGGAGCAGTGCGAGGGCTATCACCGGCCTTACATCAAGGCACTGCGGGTCAAAGCCGGGGACGACATTGCTGCGGCGTGTGCAGCTTACGCCTCGGCCAGCGGTATTTTGCTCGATACCTACGTTGAGGGCGTGCCGGGTGGAACCGGGCAGGCCTTTGACTGGTCTCTGATACCTCAAGGGTTAAGCAAGCCGATTATTTTGGCTGGTGGCCTGTCCGTGCAGAACGTGGCGCAAGCCATTGCTCAGGTGCAGCCTTACGCTGTTGACGTCAGCGGTGGGGTAGAAAAGAGCAAAGGCATCAAGGATCACGATAAGATTCGGGCCTTTATGCAGGCTGTACGCGCAACAAACTGATACTCGATGTGACGGTTGGCAGCCTGCCACCGTCCATCATTACCGCTCAGTGATACGGGTGGGCCCGGTGACAAGACGGGCAGAAATTAAAGCGCCAACCGCTTCAGGGCGTGTTGTCGGGAAGGCTGAGGGTTGAAAGGGATGCGCTGGTTTGCCATGGCTGACCGCTGTTCCCGGACAATCATCGCCACACACTTATTGAATTAAGCTCAAGGGCATACACGGGGCCTGAACCGCAGTGTTCAGGTCGCCGGTACTGGAGAAAAAAAGCATGAGCAACTGGTTGGTAGACAAGCTGATTCCTTCGATCATGCGTTCCGAGGTCAAAAAGAGCTCGGTACCTGAAGGCCTGTGGCACAAATGCCCGTCTTGTGACGCTGTGCTTTACCGTCCAGAGCTGGAAAAGACCCTGGACGTTTGCCCCAAGTGCAATCACCACATGCGCATCGACGCACGTGCACGCATCAATATCTTCCTGGACGCTGACGGTCGCAACGAATTGGGCGCTGATCTGGAGCCTGTAGACCGCCTCAAGTTCCGCGACAGCAAAAAGTACAAGGACCGCATCGTCGGCGCGCAAAAGCAGACCGGCGAAAAAGACGCCCTGGTGTCCATGAGCGGTACTCTGCTGGGCATGCCGATTGTGGTGTCGGCGTTTGAGTTCTCCTTCATGGGTGGCTCGATGGGTGCCATCGTTGGTGAGCGCTTTGTTCGTGCCGCCAACTACGCCCTCGAAAACCGCTGCCCAATGGTCTGCTTCTCCGCTTCCGGCGGTGCGCGTATGCAAGAAGCGCTGATCTCTCTGATGCAAATGGCCAAGACCTCTGCGGTACTGGCGCGTCTGCGTGAAGAAGGCATTCCGTTTATCTCGGTATTGACTGACCCGGTGTACGGCGGTGTTTCGGCCAGTCTGGCGATGTTGGGTGACGTGATCGTAGCTGAGCCAAAAGCGCTGATCGGTTTCGCCGGTCCGCGAGTGATTGAGCAAACCGTTCGCGAAAAACTGCCTGAAGGCTTCCAGCGCAGCGAATTCCTGCTGGAGCATGGCGCCATTGACCTGATTATTTCGCGTCAGGAACTGCGTCCGCGCCTAGGTAACCTGTTGGCACAAATGATGGGCCTGCCAACACCTGAGTTTGTGGCTGTGCCTGTTGAAACCGTCGTTGTCCCACCGGCACCTGCAAACCTATGACCCAGCGCACCCTTGGCGAGTGGCTCGCCTATCTTGAACAGTTGCATCCGGCTGCCATCGACATGGGGCTGGACCGCGCACGAGAGGTAACGAACCGCATGGGCTTGCAAAAGCCCGCGCCATGGGTGGTGACAGTCACTGGCACCAACGGCAAAGGTTCGACCTGTGCATTCGTTGCCTCGTTGCTGCGTGCACAAGGGCTCAAGGTCGGGGTCTACAACTCGCCGCATCTGCTGCGCTACAACGAGCGTGTGCAGATCGACGGAGTTGAGGTCTCGGACTCGCAGCTGTGCGAAGCCTTTGAGGCGTTGAACGCCGGTCGCGGGGAAACATCCCTGACCTACTTTGAGATGGGTACGCTGGCTGCGTTCTGGCTGTTCGAGCGCGCGCAACTGGATGTTGTGGTGCTAGAAGTCGGGCTGGGCGGGAGGCTGGATGCGGTCAACCTGGTTGATGCTGACATGGCGTTGGTCACCAGCATTGGCGTCGATCATGTGGAGTACCTCGGTAATACCCGTGAATCCGTTGCCTATGAAAAGGCCGGGATTTTCCGCCAGGGCAAGCCGGCCTTGTGCGGTGATCTTGACCCGCCTCAGCCTTTGCTCGACAAAGCCAAAGAGCTGGCGTGCCCGCTGTTGCTGCGCGGGCGCGATTTTAACCTGACCATTGCCGACACGGTCTGGCATTGGCAGGGGCGTGACGCACAAGGGCAAACGCTCGAGCTGCGCGATTTACCGCTGCTGGATCTGCCCATGGAAAACGCAGCGCTGGCGCTTCAGGCCTATGCCCTGACACAGTGGCCTTGGGAACCGCAGACGGTGACCAAGGCGCTGTTGGCGACCAAGGTCACCGGGCGTCTTGACCGTCGCCAGGTCAACTGGAACGGCAAGCCGCTGAACCTGTTGCTGGATGTCGGCCATAACGGCCATGCCGCCGAGTATTTACGCAAGCGTTTGCAACAACGACCGTTGGCGGGCAAGCGTTTGGCGGTGTTTGGTCTGCTGGCAGACAAGGATCTGGATGCCGTTGTGTCGCAACTCACTGATGTCGTCGAACATTGGTCAGTCGCGCCACTGAACACCGGGCGTTCGCGCCCTGCGGCTGAGCTGCAGGCTGCGCTGCAAGCGTTGGGCGCATCGGTTACCCCGTACGACAGTGTTGATGCAGCACTTGAGGCACAGTGCGAACGGGCTGCGCCGCAAGACGAAATTTTGCTGTTCGGGTCATTTTATTGTGTCGCTCAGGCGCTTGAATGGCTGGAGCGGCGCGCCAAGGAGGAGGCTGCAAATGGCTTTGCTGGATAAGGTATTCAAGCAGCGGATGGTCGGGGCGCTGGTGCTGATCGCTCTGGCGGTGATTTTTCTGCCCATGCTGTTTTCGCGTCAGGATGAACAGCGCCAGGTTCAGGTCGACGCACCGACGGCGCCTCAAGCACCCGTCATGCCTCAGGTTCAGGTAGAGCCGGTGCCGGTGCCAGAGCCGCAAGTCATTGAGCAGGAGCCGGAACTGCCGGTCGAGCAAGCTGTGGTTGCCCCGCCGGTCAGCAAACCGGTAGCGCCCGCGAAACCGCCTGCCGTAACGCCAGCGCAAGCGGTGGCGCAGCCGCCAGCCAAGCTCGACACCACGCAAAAGCGCGTAGACCCTAACGGTTTGCCCATCAGTTGGTCGATCCAGTTGGTGAGTCTGTCCAATCGTGCAAGCGCCGATAACTTGCAAAAAACCCTTCGTAATCAAGGTTATAACGCTTACGTTCGATCGTCTGGCGGGATGAATCGGGTTTTTGTAGGGCCGTTGCTGGAGCGTGCAGAGGCCGATCGGATGCGTGACATTCTCGACAAGCAGCAAAATCTCAAGGGTTTTGTGGTGCGCTTCCAGCCTGAGCGTGGCTAAGCGCATAAAAAGGTTGGGTCTGATAGCCAATGCACTGATAAATCGCCTGACTTGAGAGGCGGCGCTCTGCTAAAATGCGCCGCCTTATCTGTCTGTAGACTGAACTGTGCCATTTACCTGGGTTGACTGGGCGATCGTTGCAATCATCGCCATTTCTGCATTGATCAGCTTGAAGCGCGGCTTCGTAAAAGAAGCGCTGTCGCTGTGCACCTGGATCATTGCCGGGGTTGTCGCCTGGATGTTCGGCGGTTCGCTGTCACAGTACCTCGCCGGGTACATCGAAACACCTTCCGCCCGCATCATTGCCGGGTGCACCATCATGTTTGTCGCCACCTTGCTGGTAGGCGCAATGATCAACTTTCTTATCGGCGAACTGATTCGCGTCACCGGGTTGTCCGGGACCGATCGTTTTCTCGGCATGGCCTTTGGCGCTGCGCGTGGCGCGTTGCTGGTGGTCGTGGGGGTCGGGCTCTTGAGCCTGGGGCCGGTGCAGCAAGACTCGTGGTGGCAGGAGTCCAGGCTCATGCCACAATTTCTATTGGTTGCCGATTGGTCGAAAAACCTCATTTTGGGGTGGAGTAGCCAATGGTTGGCCAGCGGTATCAGCGCACCTGCTGATCTACCGTTCAAGGAGCACCTCTTGCCGGCTATCCAGCCCAAGTGAGCGGTGTTCAGTTCAGATCCATTAAGTAGGGGTTGCGTCGCATGTGTGGCATCGTCGGTATCGTCGGTAAGTCGAACGTCAATCAGGCGCTGTATGACGCGCTAACCGTCCTCCAGCACCGCGGCCAGGATGCTGCCGGTATTGTAACCAGCCATAACGGCCGGTTATTCCTGCGCAAGGACAACGGGTTGGTGCGGGATGTGTTTCATCAGCGCCACATGCAGCGCCTGGTTGGTAACGTGGGCATCGGCCATGTGCGTTATCCAACAGCAGGTAGCTCGACTTCAGCAGAGGCACAGCCGTTTTACGTCAACTCGCCATATGGCATCACCTTGGCGCACAACGGCAACCTGACCAACGTTGAACAGCTGGCCAAGGAGATTTACGAATCTGACTTGCGTCACGTCAACACCAACTCGGACTCGGAAGTCCTGCTCAACGTCTTCGCCCATGAATTGGCGCAGCGTGGCAAGTTGCAGCCGACCGAAGAAGACGTTTTCGCCGCCGTGACTGACGTGCACAACCGTTGCCGCGGTGGTTATGCCGTGGTGGCGATGATCACCGGTTACGGTATCGTCGGTTTCCGCGATCCTAACGGCATCCGCCCGATCGTGTTCGGCCAGCGTCATACCGACGAAGGCGTCGAATACATGATCGCTTCCGAAAGCGTATCGCTCGACGTGCTGGGCTTTACCCTGATTCGCGACCTGGCACCGGGCGAAGCGGTCTACATCACTGAAGACGGCAAGCTGCACACACGTCAGTGCGCGGTCAACCCGCAACTGACCCCGTGCATCTTCGAGCACGTGTACCTGGCGCGCCCGGACTCGATCATCGACGGCGTTTCGGTATACAAAGCCCGTCTGCGCATGGGCGAAAAGCTGGCCGAGAAGATCCTGCGCGAGCGTCCAGACCACGACATCGACGTGGTCATCCCGATTCCGGACACCAGCCGTACCGCTGCGCTGGAGCTGGCGAACCACCTTGGCGTCAAGTTCCGCGAAGGCTTCGTTAAAAACCGATACATCGGCCGTACCTTCATCATGCCGGGCCAGGCTGCACGTAAAAAATCCGTGCGCCAGAAGCTGAACGCCATCGAACTGGAGTTCCGTGGCAAGAACGTGATGCTGGTCGATGACTCGATCGTACGTGGCACCACCTGCAAGCAGATCATTCAGATGGCCCGTGAAGCGGGTGCGAAGAATGTTTACTTCTGCTCAGCAGCCCCGGCTGTTCGCTACCCGAACGTGTACGGCATCGACATGCCAAGCGCCCATGAACTGATTGCCCACAACCGTACCACCCAGGACGTGGCTGACCTGATCGGCGCTGACTGGCTGATCTATCAAGACCTGCCAGACCTGATCGAAGCGGTCGGTGGCGGCAAGATCAAGATCGAGAAGTTTGACTGCGCGGTGTTTGACGGCAAGTACGTGACCGGCGACATTGACGAGAACTATCTGGACCGCATCGAGCGTGCGCGCAATGATGCCTCCAAGGTGATTGCTCAAGGCGTCGGTGCAACGATAGGCTTGTACAACAACTAAGCTTCAACATACCGGCCCTGATGGGCCGGTTTGCATTGTTCTTACTTAAAAGCATTTATATACAAGGCAAGGAGTGGGCAGCATGAGTCAGGATTGGGATGCCGGTCGGCTGGACAGCGACCTCGAGGGCGTAGCGTTCGACACCTTGGCTGTGCGTGCTGGCCAGCACCGTTCGCCAGAAGGCGAGCACGGTGATGCAATGTACCTGACCTCCAGCTACGTGTTCCGCACGGCTGCCGATGCGGCGGCGCGGTTCTCGGGTGAGGTTCCAGGCAACGTTTATTCGCGTTACACCAACCCCACCGTGCGTGCGTTCGAAGAGCGTATCGCGGCATTGGAAGGGGCAGAGCAAGCCGTTGCCACAGCAACCGGCATGGCCGCCATATTGTCGGTGGTGATGAGTCTGTGCAGCGCTGGAGACCACGTGCTGGTTTCGCGCAGCGTCTTTGGTTCGACCATCAGCCTGTTCGAAAAATACTTCAAGCGCTTTGGCATTGAGGTGGACTACGTGCCGCTGGCTGAACTGCAAGGGTGGGACGCGGCGATCAAGCCGAACACCAAATTGCTGTTTGTAGAGTCGCCGTCCAACCCCTTGGCAGAGCTGGTAGACATCACCGCGCTGGCAGAAATTGCCCATGCCAAGGGTGCGCTGCTGGTGGTCGACAACTGCTTCTGCACGCCAGCCTTGCAGCAGCCGGTCAAGTTGGGCGCTGACATTGTTGTGCATTCGGCGACCAAGTTCATCGACGGCCAGGGCCGTTGCATGGGCGGCGTCGTGGCGGGGCGCAGCGAACTGATGAAAGAAGTCGTCGGCTTTCTGCGCACTGCCGGGCCGACCCTGAGCCCGTTCAACGCCTGGATCTTCCTCAAAGGTCTGGAAACCCTCAACCTGCGTATGCGCGCACACTGCGCCAGCGCCTTGGCCCTGGCCGAGTGGCTGGAGCAGCAGGACGGCGTCGAGAACGTTCACTACGCGGGCCTCAAGAGCCACCCGCAGCACGCGTTGGCCCAGCGCCAGCAGCGCGGCTTCGGTGCAGTGGTCAGCTTTGAAGTCAAAGGTGGCAAAGAGGGCGCCTGGCGCTTTATCGACGCCACGCGGCTGATTTCCATCACCGCCAACCTGGGTGACAGCAAAACCACCATCACTCATCCGGCGACCACCTCCCACGGTCGTCTGGCGCCACAAGAGCGCGAAGCGGCCGGCATTCGTGACAGCCTGATCCGCATTGCGGTCGGCCTGGAAGACGTAGCTGACCTGCAAGCCGACCTGTCGCGAGGCTTGGCCGTACTGTGACCGAATGGGCGCTTGAATCAACGATTGAGGGCAATGGCCGTGTAGCACTGGTGACCGGTGCTGCACGCGGCATTGGCCTGGGGATTGCGGCGTGGTTGATCAGTGAAGGTTGGCAAGTGGTGCTGACCGATATTGACCGTGCGCGTGGCTCCAAAGTGGTCAAGGCGCTGGGCGACAGCGCCTGGTTCGTGGCCATGGACGTGTCGGTCGAGGCCGACGTGATTCAGTGCGTGGCCCAAGTGTTGGGGCAGTTCGGGCGTCTCGATGCGTTGGTCTCCAACGCCGCGATTGCCGATCCGCACAACATGACCCTTGAAAGCCTCGATCTGGATCACTGGAACCGCGTACTGGCCGTCAACCTGACCGGGCCGATGCTGTTGGCCAAGCACTGCGCGCCTTATTTGCGCGCGCATTGCGGTTCGATCGTCAACCTGGCGTCCACCCGCGCCCGCCAGTCAGAGCCAGACACCGAGGCTTACGTGGCGAGTAAGGGCGGGTTGTTGGCGTTGACCCATGCGCTGGCCATCAGCCTTGGGCCGGAGATCCGCGTCAATGCTGTCAGCCCGGGCTGGATCGACGCACGTGACCCATCTGTGCGTCGCGCTGAGCCGTTAACCGACGCCGATCACGCGCAGCACCCGGCTGGCCGGGTAGGGACCGTTGAAGACGTAGCTGCGATGGTCGCCTGGTTGCTGTCGCGCAATGCCGGTTTTGTCACCGGGCAGGAATTTGTCGTGGACGGTGGCATGAGCAAGAAAATGGTTTATGACGAGTAACTGAGTTTTTTTGCTTTTTTTGAAAAAAACTCAACCTTGTCCTTGACTTAGCTTCAATACCTGCGTAAATTTCGCGGCCTCAACGAAGCAAAGGGTGATTAGCTCAGCTGGGAGAGCATCTGCCTTACAAGCAGAGGGTCGGCGGTTCGATCCCGTCATCACCCAC
>NZ_JBEOPQ010000075.1:0-22793 GCF_040310285.1 Pseudomonas sp. HY2-MNA-CIBAN-0224
TACGAGCGAGCTTGCTCGCTATCTTTTAAAAGATCAAAAGATCGCGAGCAAGCTCGCTCCTACAGAGGCAACATGGCTCTGATCTAAACCACGCTGGCCGAACGCGGCAGTCCCAAGGTGATCAGTTGAACTCATCCCCCACCGGATAACGGCTGGCATTCAGGCTTTCTTTGATCTTGCGCAAATGCGGCTGGAAATCCACGCCCCGGCGCAGGGTCATGCCGGTGGCCAGCACGTCCAGCACCGTGAGCTGGATGATGCGCGAGGTCATGGGCATGTAAATGTCCGTGTCTTCGGGCAGCGGGATGTTCAGGCTCAAGGTACTGGCTTTGGCCAGTGGTGAGTTCTCAGCCGTCAGGCCCAGCACCGAAGCCCCGTTGGCGCGGGCAATGCGCGCCACTTCAACCAGTTCACGGGTACGCCCGGTGTACGAAATGATCACGAACAACTCCCCGGTGTGGGCCACCGAGGCGATCATGCGTTGCATCAGCACGTCAGCATGGGCCGTGACCGCCAGGTTGAAACGGAAGAATTTGTGCTGCGCATCCAGCGCCACCGGGGCCGAAGCGCCCAGCCCAAAAAAGTGGATTTGGCGTGCCTGAATCAACAAATCAACGGCGCGGCTGATCAGGTTCGGGTCCAGGGCCTGGCAGGCGCTGTCCAGCGAGGCAATTGCACTGCCGAAAATCTTTTGCGTGTATGCCGCCGGATTGTCATCGGCCTCAACCGCCCGACTCACGTAAGCTGCGCCACTGGCCAGGCTTTGTGCCAATTGCAGTTTTAATTCCGGATAACCGCTGACCCCAAACGAGCGGCAAAAGCGATTGACCGTCGGCTCACTGACCGACGCCGCTTGCGCCAGGGCAGCAATGCTGAACCGGGTCGCTTGTTGCGGGTTCTGGAGAATAATTTCAGCTACCTTGCGCTCAGCCTTGTTCAGCTCTTCGAGGCGGCCTTTGATCTGTTCGAGTAAATTTCGCACGCGGTCCATTTGTGTTCCTTGGGTCGGCGATGCAATCAACCGTGCTAAAGCGGTTCGTGAGGTGGCCTATCCTACTTGTGGCCCGAGATGACCACTAGCGGGAATCTGTTTTTAGAGAAAATGTTGTGTTTATTACTACATTTTTCCTTGAGTGATGCCTTGAAAAAAGGTATTTGTAGCTTAACTTGATAAAAGAACAAACATCATGCCTTCGATTACGGTTGAACCGTGCACCTTTGCCTTGTTCGGCGCCTTGGGCGATCTGGCCTTGCGCAAACTGTTCCCTGCCTTATATCAACTGGACCGTGCCGGCTTGCTGCATGCCGACACGCGCATTCTGGCGCTGGCCCGCGAGCCCGGCGATGCACTGAGCCACCTGGCGCATATCGACAGTCAGTTACGTCAGTATGTCGGTGCCAAAGAAATCGAAGATGACGTGCTCACGCGTTTTTTGGCGCGCTTGAGCTACCTGCATGTGGATTTTCTCAAGACCGAAGATTACGTGCCGCTGGCCGAACTGGCGGGAACCGAACAGCGAGTTATCGCTTACTTCGCCACCCCGGCCGCGGTCTACGGCGCCATTTGCGAAAACCTGTCCAAAGTCGGTCTGGCTGACAACGCCCGTGTGGTGCTGGAAAAGCCGATCGGCTCGGACCTTGAGTCTTCGCGCAAGGTCAACGACGCCGTGGCGCAGTTCTTCCCCGAGAACCGCGTGTACCGCATCGACCACTACCTGGGCAAAGAGACTGTTCAAAACCTGATCGCCCTGCGCTTTGCCAACAGCCTGTTCGAAACCCAGTGGAACCAACGCTACATCTCCCACGTGGAAATCACAGTGGCCGAGAAGGTTGGCATTGAGGGCCGTTGGGGTTACTTCGACAAGGCTGGCCAGCTGCGTGACATGATTCAAAACCACTTGTTGCAGTTGCTCTGCCTGATCGCCATGGACCCGCCTGCGGACTTGTCGGCAGACAGCATCCGCGACGAGAAAGTCAAAGTGCTCAAGGCCCTGGCGCCGATCAGCGCCGAAGGCCTGACCACCCAGGTGGTACGCGGTCAGTACATCGCCGGCTACAGCGAAGGCCAGTCGGTGCCGGGCTACCTGGAGGAAGAAAACTCCAACACCCAGAGCGACACCGAAACTTTCGTCGCCCTGCGGGCAGACATTCGCAACTGGCGTTGGGCCGGGGTGCCGTTTTACCTGCGTACTGGCAAGCGCATGCCGCAAAAGCTGTCGCAGATCGTGATCCACTTCAAGGAGCCGTCGCACTACATCTTCGCTCCTGAGCAGCGCCTGCAAATCGGCAACAAGCTGATCATTCGCTTGCAGCCGGACGAAGGCATTTCCCTGCGGGTGATGACCAAGGATCAGGGCCTGGACAAAGGTATGCACCTGCGCAGCGGCCCGTTGCAATTGAATTTTTCCGACACGTATCACAGCGCGCGGGTCCCGGACGCCTACGAGCGTTTGTTGCTCGAAGTGATGCGCGGCAACCAGAACCTGTTCGTACGCAAAGATGAAATCGAAGCGGCGTGGAAGTGGTGCGACCAGTTGATCGCCGGCTGGAAAAAGTCCGGTGACATGCCCAAGCCTTACGCGGCGGGCTCCTGGGGGCCGATGAGCTCCATTGCACTGATTACACGAGACGGGAGGTCTTGGTATGGCGATATCTGATTTGAAACTGCCCGAAGGTGTCACTGCGCACACCTTCAAAAACCCGGCGGTACTGGCCGAGGAGCTGGCCACTAAGGTGGCCGGGCAACTGAGTGACGCTATTAAAGCGCAAGGCACTGCGACCTTGGTGGTCTCCGGTGGGCGTAGCCCGGTGGCGTTTTTCCAGAGTTTGATCAAACAACCGCTCGACTGGTCAAAAGTGGTCGTCAGCCTGGCTGACGAGCGCTGGGTGCCGGTAGAGCACGCCGACAGCAATGCCGGTTTGCTGAAAAAACATTTGCTTCAGGGCCCGGCTGCCAAAGCGCGCTTTGTGGGCTTGTACAACGTTGCTGCCAATCTTGAAGACGCCGCAGAACAGGCCGATCGAGCCTTGGCCGAGCTGCCGCCGATTGACGTGCTGATTCTGGGCATGGGCGATGACGGGCATACCGCGTCGTTGTTCCCGAACAGCCCGAACCTGGCCGAAGCGTTGACGCTGGATAACCCTCGTCGCTGCTGGCCGATGCTGGCGCCGACCGTGCCGCATCAGCGTTTGAGCATGAGCCGCAGCCTGTTGGCGAGCGCAAAAAACAAGGTCCTGTCGATTAGCGGGCAGGGCAAATTGAACACCCTCAACGATGCGCTGGGAGGCACCGACATTGCCGCCTTGCCGATTCGTGCCTTTCTGCAACCTACGTTAGAGATTTACTGGTGCCCATGAGCCAAGGATCAGCTGCCATGACAACACGCATTGCCAACGTCTCGATGGCGGAAAAAGTCGCCCTGATCGACGAATTGTGCGCCAAGGCGCGCATTCTGCCGGTGATTACCATTGCGCGTAAGCAGGACATTTTGCCGTTGGCCGATGCGCTGGCGGCAGGTGGCCTGACAGCCCTGGAAGTCACCCTGCGTTCGGAGTTCGGCCTGGAAGCCATCCGCGTGCTGCGTGATCAGCGCCCTGAGCTGGTGACCGGTGCTGGCACCATTCTGGATCGCCACATGTTGGCGGCGGCCGAAGAGGCCGGTTCGCAATTTATCGTCACGCCGGGCATTACCCGTGACCTGCTCGAAGCCAGCGTGGCCAGCGATATTCCGCTGCTGCCGGGCATCAGCAACGCCTCCGGCATCATGGAAGGCTATGGCTTGGGTTATCGCCGATTCAAGCTGTTCCCGGCTGAAGTCAGTGGTGGCGTTGCTGCCATCAAGGCGCTGGGCGGCCCGTTTGGCGAAGTGAAATTCTGCCCGACCGGCGGCGTAGGCCCGGCGAACATCCGCAACTACATGGCGTTGAAAAACGTCATGTGCGTGGGCGGTAGTTGGATGCTAGACAGCGAGTGGATCAAAAACGGTGATTGGGCGCGCATTCAAGAATGCACCGCCGAGGCACTGGCACTGCTGGATTGATGACCTTGTAACGAATTGTTGTGTGTTCTACGGTTTTTGGTGCGCTTGGTCGGCGCACCTTTTTTTTGCCTGTCGATTGGGGCCTTATAACCTTTCGGATCAAGATCAAAAGATCGCGAGGCAAGCTCGCTCCTACAGGATTTGTGGCGTTAATGCCGTGGCTTGGGCTTGCCATGTTTGGCCCGCAACGGGTCCAGCAGGTCCGAGAGGCCGTTGTGATCGATCTCTTGCATCAACGCCAGCAAACCACCCAACTCCCCTTTGGGGAAGCCTTCGCGGGCAAACCAGTTCAGGTACTGCCCCGGCAAGTCGGCGATGATTCGGCCTTTGTATTTGCCGAAGGGCATTTCGTGGGTGATCAGCAGTTCGAGTTTTTCGGGGTTCATTCCTGGGCCTCAGTGCGTGCAGCAACAGGTGGAAAATACAGGCATTTTGCATGCAGGCCAAATGACAGATCATGCAAAACCGCCGGAAGCTGGTTTTCTATAATTAGTTAAGTTATTGATTTATAAGGTTATATTTTTATTCAAAAGCTGGCACGAGGACTGCAATCTCTATTGCACGATCCTCAACTCAGCAAGGAATTGAAAAATGACTGACCTTAATAAAGAAGCCATCTCTGTCCTGAACGACCTGATCGAAACCAGCAAAGATGGCCAGGAAGGCTTCAAGACCTGCGCCGAAGACATCAAGAACCCTGAGCTCAAAGCGCTGTTTGTTAAGCGTTCTGCAGATTGCGGTACGGCCGCAGCTGAGCTTCAGGCCGAAGTGCGCAAGCTTGGCGGTGACCCGGAAACCAGCACCAGCGTAGCCGGTGATCTGCACCGTCGTTGGGTCGACGTTAAGTCGATCTTTACCGGCAAAGGTGAAGAGGCTGTGCTCAACGAAGCCGAGCGCGGTGAAGACCATGCGCTGAAAGCGTATAAAGAAGCGCTGGAGAAAATCTCCAAGCACAATCTGGTCGGCATCCGTGATGTGGTTGAGCGTCAGTACTTGAACGTACAGCGCAACCACGACCAGGTTAAAGCACTGCGTAATCAGGCGCGTGCCCGGGCTTAACCTCAGCCCTTAAGCCAATGTGGGAGCGGGCTTGCCCGCGATAGCAGCAACGCGGTCTTTAACAGGACCGCGTTGTTCGTATCGCGAGCAAGCCCGCTCCCACTTTTTTGGCGCTCAATCAGCCAATGCTGATGGCTGGCAACACCGGCAGGTTCACGGTTTGTTGCTTGCGTGGCGCAATGATCTCGGCTTCGCCGTCGACCACGATTTCTTCGCGTTGGTTGAACACACGGGTGGCAATGCGCACGCGAAACTTTGGCAGCTTTTCCAGAATCTCCAGACGCACGGTCAGCGTGTCGCCGATTTTGACCGGCTTCTGAAAGGTCATTTGCTGGCCAACATAAATAGTGCCCGGGCCAGGCAGCTCGCACGCTACGGCAGCGCTGATCAGTGCACCACTGAACATGCCGTGGGCAATGCGCTCTTTGAACATGGTGGCTGCGGCAAATTCAGGGTCGAGGTGCACCGGGTTGTGGTCACCAGACATGGCCGCAAAAAGCTGAATATCACGCTCTTCGACGGTTTTGCTGTAGCTGGCAGTCTGGCCGACTTCGAGGGCTTCGTACGGGGTGTTGGTAACCTGGGTCATCTAGCGCATGTCCTGTGACGGGTGTTTAGTTTCAAAGTTTTGATTTTAAAGTCTTTTTCTAAAATGGGTGGTTCGATTATTCGCTGCGCGGAGGGCGTGAACAGCTTAGCGCCTGATTCAGCCATGCGATGACATCAGCCGTCACATCGTCGCGGTTGGTTTCATTAAATAGCTCATGACGCGCGTGGGGGTACAGGTTGAGTTGCACCTGTTGGATACCCGCCTTGCGCAAAGCGTTGCTCAGATCTACCAGACGCTTGCCTTCACTGACCGGGTCACAGGTACCGCCGATAACCAAAACCGGAAGTGAAGAGTCAATCTGGACGAGATTGGACGCTTTGCTGATTTGCTGCAAGCCACCGAGCAGGTCGACCCACAACTGATTGGTGCAGCGAAAACCGCATAACGGATCATTGGCGTAGGCTTCGACCTCGACCGGATCGCGGCTCAGCCAGTCATAGCGTGTGCGATTGGGCTTGAAGGCTTTATTGAATGAGCCGAACGACAGCCACTCGATCAGCGCGCTGCGACCTTTAGGCCCCTGGCGCCAGCGTTCGAAACGGGCAATCAGGCTGGCGCTGCGATACAGCGCCACCGGCTGAAAATTCGAAGCGCTGAGAATCGCACCCTGCACGCTGGCACTGTGATGCAGCAAGTACGCCTGGGCGATGTAGCTGCCCATGCTGTGACCGAGAATAAACACGGGTGTGCCGGGGTGAGTCTGGCCAATGTGGCGGTTCAGGTTTGCTACATCGCTGACCACGGCGCACCAGCCGTCTTCATCGGCGTAATAGCCCAGCGTGCCGCGTTCTGCCGTCTTGCCATGCCCGCGCTGGTCATGGGCATACAGCCCAAAACCGGCCTCACTCAAGGCCTGGCCCAAACGTGAATAGCGCCCACTGTGCTCGGCCATGCCATGGGCCAGCAAGACAATCGCCTTGGGCTTACCTTCAGGCAGCCACTGGTGCACGAAAAGCCCTGTGCGGTCATTCGTCTCCAGCCAAAAGGTGTGTGGGTTCATGGCAGTTCCTTTACACGGTGTCGTAGCACTGTATAGCGCATTAACGGCACCACAGGCGAAATCACAGTAATAAGATTCAAGATGTAAATGGCGAAGATCGCCTTATTTGCCTACTACTTGATAACTGTTAACGTCCGGATGCTGTGCTTTTACTGCATCACGATGCAGCCAGACATGCTCAGGTAAGAGGATAAAAACAATGCATCCTGATTTCTGGAACGACAAACGTCCCGCAGGCGTGCCGCTGGACATTGATATGACTGCCTTCACCTCCGTGGTGGATGTCTTTGAGCGCTCCTGCAAAAAATTTGCAGACCGGCCTGCCTTCAGTAACCTCGGGGTCACCCTGACCTATGCCGAGCTTGATCGCCATAGCGCGGCGTTTGCCGGTTATTTGCAGCAGCACACCAACCTGGTGCCCGGTGATCGCATCGCGGTACAAATGCCCAATATCCTGCAGTATCCGATTGCGGTGTTTGGTGCATTGCGTGCGGGCCTGGTGGTGGTCAACACCAACCCGTTGTACACCTCGCGTGAAATGCGCCATCAGTTCAAGAGTGCGGGTATTCGTGCATTGGTCTACCTGAACATGTTTGGCAAGCGCGTGCAGGAGGTGCTCGAAGACACTGAAATCGAATACCTGATCGAAGCAAAAATGGGCGACCTGATGCCCACCGTCAAAGGCTGGGTCACCAACCTGGTGGTCGACAAGGTTAAAAAGCTCGTGCCGTCTTACCGGTTGCCGCAGGCCATTCCTTTCAAGCAGGTGTTGCAGCAGGGAGCAGGGCATCCGTTGCGGTCGCTGCAAGTCAGGCTGGACGACATAGCTGTGCTGCAATACACCGGTGGCACCACGGGTTTGCCCAAAGGCGCAATGCTCACCCACGGCAATCTGGTAGCCAACATGCAGCAGATTCGTGGCTGCTTGTCCCAGCATGCCGAAGATGGTTTGCCGCTGCTCAAGGAAGGCCAGGAAATCATGGTGGCGCCGTTGCCGCTCTACCATATCTATGCGTTCACCGCGAATTGCATGTGCATGATGGTGACCGGCAACCACAACATCCTGATCACCAATCCGCGTGATATCGCAGGCTTTATCAAGGAGCTTAAAAACTGGCGGTTCACTGCATTTTTGGGCCTGAACACTCTGTTTGTGGCTCTCATGGATCACCCGGAATTCAAGACCCTGGATTTCTCCTCACTCAAACTCACCAACTCGGGCGGCACGGCGCTGGTCAAGGCCACGGCTGAGCGCTGGGAAAAACTCACCGGTTGCCGCATCGTCGAGGGCTACGGCCTGACCGAAACCTCGCCGGTTGCCAGTGCCAACCCCTACGGCGGGTTTGCCCGGCTGGGAACAGTGGGCATGCCGGTGCCGGGCACGCTCATGAAAGTCATCAGCGATGACGGGGCTGAACTGGGGCTGGGGGAGCGCGGCGAACTGTGCGTCAAAGGCCCGCAAGTCATGAAAGGCTACTGGAAAAACCCCGAAGCCACGGCCGAGGTGCTGGATGCCGAGGGCTGGTTCAAAACCGGCGATATCGCGGTGATCGATCCCGATGGGTATGTGCGCATCGTCGACCGTAAAAAAGACCTGATCATCGTCTCGGGTTTCAATGTGTACCCCAACGAAATCGAAGACATCGTGATGGCTCACCCCAAAGTGGCGAACTGTGCCGTTATCGGAGTACCCGACGAACGGACAGGCGAAGCCGTCAAATTGTTCGTGGTGCCGCGTGCCGGCGGGGTGGGCGTTGAAGAACTCAAGGCGTACTGCAAAGACAATTTCACCGGCTACAAAGTGCCCAAGCAGATTGTGGTTCGGGATTCATTGCCCATGACGCCTGTGGGCAAGATCCTGCGCCGCGAGTTACGAGATACCGTCTGATTCGTTCAGTCAGGCGACAAATGCCCGTGTGCCTTTGGCACGCGGGCTTTTTTATTGAGTGTGAAATCAACCGGGTCGGGTCTTAAAAGGGCCGTTGATGGCGCTGTAAGCCCTTGTTTAGACGGGTTTTGACAAAAATAGAGTTATGGCTCTAATGGTGACTTAGGATTGTAGGACAGTCAGAAAAGTGACGCTAAGGGCCTTTTTTGGCTCTAGGCGGCCTCTGGCAAAGCTGCTACTCTCGGCGCGCTTTGTGACTTCTCGGTAAGTAAAAAAGCCAGAATTACCATTACAAAAATCAAACAAATAATAACCGCATCAAATGCGGTGAAGAATTCGCGACGCTGAGGAGTGGGCTTCCATGATTGAAGACTTTTGGAAGGATAAGTACCCAGCTGGGATTGCTGCTGAAATCAATCCTGACGAATACCCAAATATTCAGACGGTATTGCGCCAATCTTGCCAACGTTTCGCCGATAAGCCGGCCTTCAGTAACCTCGGCAAAACCATCACCTACGGTGAGCTTTACGAGCTGTCAGGCGCCTTTGCTGCCTGGTTGCAACAGCACACCGACCTGCAACCTGGCGACCGTATCGCCGTACAACTGCCCAACCTGTTGCAATACCCGATTGCTGTGTTCGGAGCCATCCGCGCCGGTTTGATCGTGGTCAACACCAACCCGCTGTACACCGCGCGGGAAATGGAACACCAGTTCAATGACTCCGGCGCCAAGGCGCTGGTGTGCCTGGCCAACATGGCGCACCTCGCCGAAAAGGTCGTGCCGCAGACCTCGGTCAAGTATGTGATCGTCACCGAAGTGGCCGACATGCTGTCGCCGTTCAAGCGTGTGCTGATCAACAGCGTCATCAAGTACGTGAAGAAAATGGTCCCGGCGTACCACTTGCCGAACGCCATCAAGTTCAACGACATCCTGAGCAAAGGTCATGGCCAGCCCGTCAAGGAAGCCAACCCGATTAGCAGCGATGTAGCGGTGCTTCAATACACCGGTGGTACTACCGGCGTGGCCAAGGGCGCGATGCTGTCCCACCGCAACTTGATCGCCAACATGTTGCAGTGCAAGGCACTGATGGGCTCCAACCTCAATGAAGGCAGCGAGATCCTCATCACCCCGTTGCCGCTGTACCACATCTACGCGTTTACCTTCCATTGCATGGCGATGATGTTGCTGGGCAACCACAACATCCTGATCAGCAACCCGCGCGATCTGCCGGCGATGGTTAAAGAACTGTCGAAGTGGAAGTTCTCCGGCTTTGTCGGGCTAAACACCTTGTTTATTGCGCTGTGTAACAGCGAGGCTTTCCGCAAGCTGGACTTTTCGCACCTCAAGGTCACCTTGTCGGGCGGTATGGCGTTGCAATTGTCAGTGGCTGAGCGCTGGAAGACCGTGACCGGTTGTCCGATCTGCGAAGGCTACGGCATGACCGAAACCAGTCCGGTGGCGTCGGTCAACCCGATCCAGAACATCCAGGTGGGCACCATCGGGATCCCGATGCCTTCTACCTTGTGCAAAGTCATCAACGATGCGGGCGAAGAGTTGCCGTTGGGTGAAATTGGCGAGCTGTGCATCAAAGGCCCGCAGGTCATGAAAGGCTACTGGGAGCGCCCTGACGCCACCGCCGAAATCATGGACAGCGATGGCTGGTTGAAGTCCGGTGACATTGCGGTGATTCAGCCGGATGGCTATATGCGCATCGTTGACCGCAAAAAAGACATGATCCTGGTGTCGGGCTTCAATGTGTACCCGAACGAGCTGGAAGACGTCATGGCCTCGTTGCCAGGTGTTTTGCAGTCGGCGGCGATTGGTATTCCGGATGAGAAAACCGGTGAACTGATCAAGGTCTTCATCGTGGTCAAGCCGGGCATGACCCTGACCAAAGAACAGGTCATAGCGCACATGCGGGCCAACCTGACGGCTTACAAAGCACCCAAGATCATCGAGTTCCGTGAAAGCCTGCCAACAACCAACGTGGGCAAGATCTTGCGTCGCGAATTACGCGATGAAGAACTGAAAAAACTGGGCCTCAAAAAGTAACCTCGCCCAGACACAACAAAGCCCCGCATTGCGGGGCTTTGTTGTTTTTGCAGCGGCTGCACACCCTCTGTAGGAGCGAGCTTGTCTCGCGATCTGTTTAAAAGATCAAAAGATCGCGAGACAAGCTCGCTCCTACAGGGGGCTAACTCAATTACTTCTGCAGGAACTGCGCGAAATTGACGCCGGTGCCTGTCGGACGCACGTCCTGCAGGAAGGAGTCTTTGTCAGCGCTCAGTTCAAGGCTCATGGTCGGCGTGCGTTTGTGCGTCGCACGGACCACCATGCCTTCGCGTTTTTCACGCAGGAAAGCGGTAGTGACCTTCAAATGCAGCAACTCATCGGTGCTCGGGGTGTGCAACAGCAGGTGCACCCATTCGTATTGACCAATAGCCAGGCGGGCCAAAGGAATATCGAACCACCAAATGTTCTTGTTGGTGTTCAACGTAGCGAGATGGCAGTTGTTGACGCCCAGTACCGCGCCGCCAAGTTCCTGGTTTCTGCGGGCGATGGCCTGCTTTTTATCGAGTTTCATAACCTTCCTACAATTGCGGATCTTCAGCGCCATAGCCTGAATACGTTGCGCATTCTCAGGGGTTAGCGGGCAAACATAAAGCGCAACCTGCGCTGCGCGACGAAATGAGCCACAGAAAATAAATGAAACTCTGCTCGACATCTGCGGGTCAACCTAGATGTCGAGAATGACATCCGAACTTTCACTAGGAGAAATCCCATGAGCAGCACTGGCGATAAGATCAAAGGCATGGCGAACGAAGCAGTAGGCAATGTCAAACAAGCGGTGGGTAAAGCCACCGACAACGACAAGCTGCGCGCAGAAGGCAAAGCCCAGGAACTGAAGGGCGAAGCGCAGCAGACTGTCGGTAAAGCCAAAGATGCAGTGAATAACACCGTCGATAAAGCGTAATCGGGTACTTCGTCACTTGCCCTGAAAACGGCCATCCTTGAGGTGGCCGTTTTTATGGGTTTTGCGGTTACGTATTTCCAAAGTCGCCATTTGAACTACTTTTGAGGTAAAACCCCCGTACTGAACCCGTTGCAGAGGGTGTGTCGAGCTCAATTTATAAGCGGCGAAAGGAGACGCTATGATTTTTCCGGTCTTGAATGGCCTGCCGTTAGGCAAAGTGTTGGTGCGTACGGTCAAAGAGTTTATCGACGATGAAATGTCGACCTACGCTTCGGCATTGGCCTATCAAATGCTCTTCTCGCTGTTCCCGTTCATCCTGTTTCTGATCGCACTGATCGGCTTTTTGCATTTGCCCGACTTTTTCAGCTGGCTGCGTTTGCAGTCCGAGCTGGTCCTGCCGCCACAAGCGCTGGAGCAGGTGAACCCGGTGATTGACCAGTTGGAGCAATCGAAGGGTGGCTTGCTGTCTTTCGGTATTGTCGTCGCGCTGTGGACCGCCTCGGCGGGCGTGCGCTTGATGATGAGTGCCATGAACGCCGCCTACGACGTGGTGGAAGGCCGGCCGATCTGGAAGCGTTTTCCGCTGTCGATTTTTTACACCATCGGCATTGCCGGAATGCTCCTGGCTGCTGCCGCGTTGATGGTGCTGGGGCCGCAAGTGATGGGCTGGCTGGCGGGGCAGGTGGGGCTTGAGGAGTTTGTGGTCACGCTGTGGACCATCCTGCGCTGGCCAGTGATTATCTTGCTGATGATGGTGGCTGTGGCGGTCATTTACTACGTGATGCCAGACGTTGAGCAGAAGTTTCGTTTTATTACGCCAGGCTCGGTGTTGGCCGTGGTGGTGTGGATCGCAGCGTCGTTGGGTTTTGCGTTTTATGTGAAAACCTTCGCCGATTACAACGCGATGTATGGCAGCATCGGGGCGATCATTGTGCTGTTGCTGTATTTCTATATTTCGTCAGCCGTATTGTTGTTGGGGGCTGAAATGAACGCTGTTATCGAGCACATGTCAGCTGAAGGCAAAGATCCGGGTGAGAAAACCTTCGAAGAGTCCGACGACACACCGCATGTGTCCGGGCTTGGGCGCGACCACTCCCTTAAATCCACTTCAGATGAAGCCTGATTATGATTCGTGAAATTTTGAAAATGGGTGATGAGCGTCTGCTGCGAGTTGCCAAGCCAGTGCCTCCCGAGATGTTTGATACGCCAGAGCTGTGGCAATTGATCGACGACATGCTGCAGACCATGGAGCACGCCGGGGGCGTTGGTCTGGCGGCTCCGCAAATTGGCGTTGATTTGCAACTGGTGATCTTTGGCTTCGAACACAGTGAGCGTTACCCGGACGCCGAACCCGTACCGCAAACCATCTTGATCAACCCGCTGATCACGCCCTTGAGCCCTGCAGTTGAAGAAGACTGGGAAGGCTGCTTGTCAGTGCCAGGGCTGCGCGGTGTGGTCGAGCGCTTCGAGAAGATCCGTTACGAAGGTTTTGACCCCAAGGGTGATCCCGTCGTACGCGTTGCTGATGGCTTTCATGCGCGCGTGGTGCAGCACGAGTGTGATCACCTGATCGGCCGTCTGTACCCGTCACGCATCAAGGACTTCAGCAAGTTCGGCTTTATTGAGGTGTTGTTCCCGGAGCTGGCGCCGGGCACGCAAGAGTAGGCTCAAGGCCCATCGCTATCATCGCTTTATTGCGTTGATAGCGAACCAGCCGCTCATGCAGTACATAGGGCAAGTCGACTTCCACGCTAAACCCCAGCCCTTCATAAAAGCCTTGCAACTCGGGGTCGCAGAACAGCCATACCGGCCCCTCGCAGGCTGCCACAGACGCCTTCACCAATGCCCCGGCAACCCCTTGCCCTCGTAGCGCGGGCGCAACAAATAACCCGGTCAGCCAGTAGCCATGTGCCATTGAGCGCAGGCACAACCCGCCAATGATGTCTTGTTGGCGTGCGACCCATAGCTGTGCGTCTTTACTGGCTTTCATCGACGACTGATGCGCGCGGTAAAACTTATTCATTAATGGCCACAATGGCGCTTCGAGCGGGGCGTAAACAATGGCGGTCATGTCGTCCACGGGCGTTAAAAATAAGCGCGCAGTATATACACAGCGCTGAATCATTTAAGTCTCTCGATCTGTATTCGTTTGAGTGTTTATTGGCGATGAGAAAGTGCACTTTCCGGGCTTTTTTGAATATTCACGTTTAACCATAAGTTAGCCAGCTATCCGAATCGAGCAGATGCCTGCAGCCCGTACTGTGCGTTTCGTCGCCCCTTGCTGGCAATTGGCTTGCACCCTGTTTAGGCCTGTCTATGCTTGGGATCATAGGGGCCCGAATATGAAGTGGCTTTTCCCCTGATTGGTTGTAATGCAAACAGCAAGCGTTACATGGGCTGAGGTTTTGTTGTGCCTTGAAAATTACACATCATCACAAGAAAGCACCATCAGGGGTTGAGTCATGTTTAATTCGCGTCGCAAAGCCGACCTGCTCGAGAATCAGCGCTTAAGTTGTTCTTTGGAGGACATGAAGGCCAAGGCATTGGCCGTCAGTCGCTCAATGGCCATTATCGAGTTCACCCCTGAAGGGATCATTCTTGAGGCCAATGACAATTTTTGCCGGGTGATGGGTTATACCGTCGACGAGATTCGCGGCAAGCATCACCGGATTTTTTGCGAAGACGCTTACCAGCGCGGCATTGAATACGCGCAATTCTGGAAGAGCCTGGCCAGTGGTGCGCCGTTGAGCGGGACGTTTACCCGGCTCGACAAAGCAGGGCGTGAAATCTGGCTAGAGGCCAGCTACATGCCGATCACCGACGCCAGCGGGCAGGTGCTCAGTGTGATGAAAGTGGCGGCCGACATCACCGACCGGGTCAATAAAGAGCACGAAAACCAGAGCATCGTGAATGCCTTGAGCCGCTCCATGGCCATGATCGAGTTTTCACCTGATGGCCGGGTCATCAATGCCAATCAGAACTTTCTCAACACTGTGCATTATTCGTTGCAAGAGATCGTAGGCCAGCACCACAGCATGTTTTGCCGTCGCAGCGAAGCCGAGTCCGCCGAATACAAAGCCTTTTGGGAGTCGCTTAATCGCGGCGAATACCATTCCAGACGTTTCGAACGGGTCGATAAATATGGCCACACGGTTTTTCTGGAGGCTTCCTACAACCCGATTTTCGATGCCAAAGGCCGCCTGTATAAAGTGGTGAAGTTTGCCAGCGACATCACTGCACAAGTCAGCAACCTGCAAACCGCCGCTGAATCGGCCCACGCGACATCAGTGCAAAACGACGCCTGCGCGCAGAAAGGTTCGCAAGTGGTTCAACAAACGGTGCAAACCATCGAGGCTATTTCCAAAGACCTCAACGAGGCCGCGAGCAGTATCGATGCGGTGAGCAAACAGTCGGAAATCATCGGCAAAATCGTCCAGACCATTCGCGGCATTGCCGATCAAACCAACCTGTTAGCGCTCAATGCGGCCATTGAAGCGGCCAGGGCCGGTGAGCATGGCCGTGGCTTTGCGGTGGTCGCTGACGAGGTCAGGAGCCTGGCGGCGCGTACCAGTGCGGCAACCATTGAAATTGTCGAGGTGGTACGTAAAAATCATGACTTGTCGTTGAGCGCGGTAAACAGCATGCAATCGAGCTTGAGCCGAACCGGGCTGGGGGTTTCACTGGCCAATGAGGCGGGAGAGGCGATTCTGGAGATCCAGCAGGGCTCCCGGCATGTGGTCGACGCCATCAGCCAGTTCAATTCAACGTTGCAGATCAGTTGAGGCGCGTGCCCGTGGGAACGGGCTTGCTCGTGATTGAATCGGCGTGGTTTAACGGTAAGACCGCGTCGACAGCATCGCGAGCAAGCCCGCTCCCACGATGCCCTTCTGTTACCGGGCTTGTAATTCGAGATGTGCGGTCACACCAAGTCGGTTGAGCGCTTCTCAGCAACCTGCTGCTGGGCGGCAGCCTGTTTGATCGCTTCTTTTTGCTGCATGAGCGCGGTGATCTGGTCGGTAATTGCCTGCTGTTTCTCGGGCGGCATGGCTTTCACATCGTCTTCCGTCAGGCCCATTTCCTTGAGCAACTGTTCGCGAATCCGCTGCGCCGGTGACTTGCTCATGTAGTCCTTGAACTCGTCGGTGGCCGAGGTCTTGGCCGCCGTGCCGGTGCTTGAAGCGCTGGCCTGCAACATGACCCGGGTTTTGGCGAAGGCCGCGTTGACGTTATCCGCTTGCGCATTGCCGGCCACGGATGCCGGGGTTGCCTGGAGGTTGGTCAGTGGCTGAGCATTCTGCTGGGCCGCGCTGTACAACGCGCTGGCGGCAGCGTTCGCCGGGTCGAGGTCGGTGCGCTGGGTCTTTTGAATTGCAGACGTATGCTGCGTGTTGATCAACATGAATGTGCCCCTCTAAAAGGTGATGACTATTAGCAGGGCAATAACCGTGCCCAGTCGCAAACACCCATTTTTAAAGGGCCGCGGCTGGGCGAGGGTGGAGGGGGGCAGGGCGAGCGGACAATTCTTGCCGCTCGGCGGCGAACTCAGGTGCTTTCGCGCAGCATCAACTCAAAGCCCATGTCTTGCACCGGCTGTTGCACCTTGTTGCCCGCCATCAATGTGAGCATTTGCTCGGCGGCGCGACGGCCAATGGCTTCTCGTGGCGTACGAATGCTGCTCAGGCGCGGCACCATGAACTCGGAAGAAGGCAGGTCGTTGAAGCCCAGAATGGAAATTTGCTCCGGGATTTTAATCCCGCTGCGGGCGGCTTCCAGCAATGCACCGTGGGCAAGGTCGTCGTTACCAAAAAAGATCGCGTCAACATGAGGGTGAGTCGCCAGCAACTGTAAAAACAGCTCGCCGCCCAGGCCCACGGAAGAAGGGCGTGGTGTCAGTACTTCCAGGTCCGGGTTGTACAGCCCGGCCTCCTGCAAGGCGCGACGATAACCTTCGCCGCGCAAGAGCGTGCGTTGGTCGAGTTGTGCACCGATGTAGGCAAGGTGTCGACGCCCGCGTGAGATCAAGTGCTGGGCTGCTGTTTCACCGGCTTTTAACTGCGAGAACCCAACGCAATTAAGGCCTGCACCGGCGTCCAGTTCCATCATGTACACACAAGGTGTATTGCTCGCTTCAAGCATGCGCCGTGAGCTTTCAGTGCGGTCAAAGCCGGTCAGCAACAGGCCGCGGGGCTGGTACGCCATGTAGTTGCGCAGCAGGTTTTCTTCTTCCTCGCGGGAGTAGTGATAGTTACCGATCAGCACTTCAAAACCTTTGGGGCGCAAGACCTCGTGGATGGCTTCTAGTGTGTCGATAAACAGCAAGTTGGATAACGAGGGCACCAGCACCACTACCGAGTGGCTTTGCGCCGAGGCCAGTGCCCGAGCGGCAGGGTTGACCACGTAGTTCAGTTCGTCGGCAGCCTGGCGTACTTTTTCGGCCAGCTCTGTGGCCACGCTGCTGATACCGCGCAAGGCGCGGGAGGCGGTAATCGGGCTGACACCCGCCAGTCGGGCGACTTCATTAAGGGTCGGGCGGCCCGTGGTACGGGGGTTTTTATCGTTTTTAGAGGAGGTCATCAGGGCGGCTTGCCAAACAAAAAACAAGTCACTAAGGTAGCGCTGTCCTTGTCTGTCGGCAATTGCCTAATTGTCTGTGGGATTATTCAAGATCTTTGTATGTCGAGAGCGTCACGGCGTCTCCCCATAAAAATGAGAAATAGACGTCGGTAGCCTGGTCTTTGTGCTTTGCTTTCAGCTAGTGAACGCTTTGACTAAGACAGCGCTGTCTACGGACTGAGGTGTTTCATGAACCAACCTATCACTGCCCTGGTCATCATGGGTGTTGCCGGCTGCGGCAAATCCAGTGTGAGCCAGGCGTTGTGCCATCTTAATGGCGCAACGCCGATTGAAGGCGATGCCTTTCACCCGGCGGCCAACATTGAAAAAATGAGCGCCGGCATTCCCCTGACCGATGAAGACCGTTCTGGCTGGCTGGACAGCTTGTGCGATGAACTGCGCACGGCGATTGCCCGTGGCCAGCGCCCGGTGCTGACCTGTTCGGCGCTTAAATTGCGTTACCGCGAGCGTTTGCGTGCCGCCGTTGATGGCCTGGGTTTCGTGTTTCTGGAACTGACGCCGCAAGTGGCCGCTGACCGGGTGGCGCATCGCCCGGGGCACTTTATGCCCAAGACGCTCATCGACAGCCAGTTCGCGGCTCTCGAATCGCCGAGCAAGGAACCCTTGGTGCTGACGCTGAATGCGGCGGCCCTCAACATTGACCAGTTGGCGCTCGCTTCTCATGAGTGGTGGCGTGAACATTCTTTACTGGCAACGTCATGATTTTGTTTCAAAAAGACAGCGCTGTCTGTTTGATCCCAGGCTGTTCATTCGTCGTTGATAATAAAAACAAGGCAGGAGACGCCCCATGCTAGGCATGTCCCAACACACCTTTCTACTGCTTGATGCAGTGGTGACGATCATCGGGCTGATCGTGCTGATCACTCGGTTCAAAATACATCCCTTTATTGCCCTGATTATCGCGTCGGCCTTTTTGGGCCTGACCACCGGTATGCCGGCCGACCAGATCCTCAAGTCGTTCCAGGAAGGTTTTGGTGGCGTACTGGGCTTTGTCGGGATCATTTTGGCGCTGGGCACGATGCTCGGCAAAATGATGGCTGACTCGGGCGGCGCCGATCAGATTGCTCGCACCTTGATCCGTGCCTTCGGCAAGGAGCGTGTGCAGTGGGCGATGATGTTTGCTGCGTTCCTGGTGGGCATTCCGCTGTTTTTCGAGATCGGTTTTGTCTTGCTGATTCCACTGGTCTTCATCGTGGCGCGGCGTACCGGCGTGTCACTGATCAAGATCGGTATTCCGTTGCTGGCCGGTTTGTCGGCGGTGCACGGTCTGGTTCCGCCGCACCCTGGCCCGTTGCTGGCGATTGGCGTGTTCGGGGCGGATATCGGTAAAACCATCCTGTACGGTCTGATCGTGGCGCTGCCGACAGCGATCATTGCTGGTCCGATTTACGGCACGTTCATCTCCAAATACATCCCGGGCAACCCGTCTCAGGAACTCGTCGACCAACTGGCCAGCGAGCCGGAGTCCAGCAGCCTGCCGAGTTTTGGTATCACTCTGGCCACGGTGCTGTTGCCGGTGTTCCTGATGTTGCTGAAGACATTTGCCGACGTGGCATTGCCCACGGGTAACTTCTTCCGCGGCTGGATGGACATGATCGGCCACCCGATCAGCGCGTTGTTGCTGGCGTTGCTGTTGTCGCTCTACACCTTTGGTGCGCGGCAGGGGATCGATTCCAAGCGCGTGCTAAAGCTGCTCGACGCGAGCCTGGCGCCGACGGCTGCGATCGTGTTCATCATTGGCGCGGGCGGTGGCTTCAAGCAGATGCTGGTGGCCAGCGGCGTGGGTGATGTGATCGGCCATATGGCGGTGCACGCCAACATCTCGCCTATTTTGTTGGCGTGGCTGGTGGCGGCGGTGATTCGTATCGCGACCGGTTCGGCAACCGTGGCGACCATTACCGGGGCGGGGATTGTGTTGCCGGTGGTGGATATGATTCCGGGCGTGAACCGCGAACTGCTGGTGCTGGCAACGGGCGCAGGCTCGTTGATTCTGTCGCACGTCAACGATGCGGGTTTCTGGCTGGTCAAGCAGTACTTCAACATGACCGTGGTTGAGACCTTCAAGACCTGGACCGCGATGGAAACCATCCTTTCGGTTGTCGGCCTGATCTTCATCATGCTGCTGTCGTTGGTGGTTTAAGACGCTCGTTGAGGCCTTCGGCGGCTGTGTAGCAGTTGCCGAAGGCTACGTCCGGCGGCGTAGCCGTCGTAGAGTCAGGCGACTCGATTCTCCCAATAAATCGCGTGTCCGGACTTTACGATCGCTTCGCAATCGGACGCAGCCTCGCTCGGCTCGTCAGCTGCTACATAGGCGTAATGGGCTTGTTCAGCTAGCGCTCAAACCGTCCGCGCGGAACATCGCGCGGATACCGCGCAAGGCCTGACGGATACGGTCCTGGTTTTCAATCAGGGCAAAGCGCACATGGTCGTCACCATACTCACCAAAGCCTACACCCGGTGAGACACACACCTTGGCATCGGCCAGCAGTTTCTTGGCAAACTCCAGCGACCCCATCTCGGCGTAAGCCTTGGGAATCTTGGCCCAGACGTACATCGACGCTTTCGGGTTTTCGACCATCCAGCCCAGCTCGTGCAATCCTTTGACCAACACGTTACGACGCTGACGGTATTGCTCGGCAATGTCTTTGACGCATTGCTGGTCGCCTTCAAGTGCCGCAATGGCCGCCACTTGCAGCGGGGTGAAGGTGCCGTAGTCGTGGTAGCTCTTGATCCGCGCCAGCGCGTTGACCAGTTCCGGGTTGCCGACCATAAAGCCGATTCGCCAGCCCGCCATGTTGTAGCTTTTGGACAGGGTGAAGAACTCGACGGCGACGTCTTTGGCGCCAGGCACCTGCATGATCGAAGGCGCTTTCCAGCCGTCATAGACGATGTCGGCGTAGGCCAGGTCATGAACCACCAGCACGTCGTACTGCTTGGCCAAGGCCACCACGCGCTCAAAGAAATCCAGTTCGACGCACTGCGCCGTCGGGTTCGACGGAAAGCCCAGAATCATCATTTTGGGTTTCGGGATCGAGCCGCGAATGGCTTTTTCCAGTTCTGCAAAAAAGTCCACGCCCGGAATCAAAGGCACCGAGCGCACCTGCGCGCCAGCAATCACGGCGCCGTAGATGTGAATCGGGTAGCTGGGGTTCGGCACCAGCACGGTGTCGCCCTGGTCGAGGGTGGCGAGCATCAAGTGCGCCAGACCTTCTTTGGAACCGATGGTGACGATGGCTTCGCTTTCCGGGTCGATCTCCACGTTGTAGCGATCGGCGTACCAGCGAGAAATAGCCCTGCGCAGTCGTGGGATGCCACGCGAAGTCGAGTAGCCGTGAGTGTCCTCACGCTGTGCGACGGTGCAGAGTTTTTCAACGATATGGGGCGGCGTCGGGCCGTCAGGGTTGCCCATGCTGAAGTCGATGATGTCTTCGCCACGGCGTCGGGCGGCCATCTTCAGCTCAGCAGTGATGTTGAACACGTAAGGGGGGAGTCGATCTATGCGCGCAAAGCGGCGCGGCGAACCTTGGTCTGCCATGTATGCCTCTGATACGTAAGCGCCCGGAACCGTCCGAGCGACGTTGACCACTGCGGTGGTCTGCGGCGAGACAATAAACGGCGTAATGGCCTTTTGTCTAGATGTCTGGCGAGAGATTTTTCTGAAAAAGCAGATTTATTTAGGCGTTTTTCCTATTACCCGCTCCGCGTTTTGCCAAAGGCTCGTTTCAATGGGGGTGCTGGTCAAGCCGCGGGCTTTGCCTGCAAGGGCGTGAGAGGCAACACCAAACGCCGCTCACCCCGATAGGCTTCGCCGCGCTCAGACCAGCCCTGGCTCAAGTAAAAAGCCAGGGCTGACGTGTTGTCGGGGCTCACCGACAACATTAACTGACTGACGTCGGGCCAATAGTGCTGGATGTCCTGCGCGAGCAAGCGCAAACAAACCTTGCCCAGCCCTTGCCCTTGCAGTTGCCTGTGCACCTGCAAGGCGTGCAGCGTGGCGCTGCCGGCGTCAGCCCAGTGCGCCAACAGCGGATGCCGCTTGAGCAGCATAAAGGCCACAGGTCGTTCATCGATTAACAGGGCAAAGCCTTTAATCCCCGGATGGCATTGCGCGGGCAATGAGTACAAGGCGCACGCGATGTCACCACTGAACGGTAACTGTTCTGGCAGCACCTCAATGGCGAGCAGTTGCTCGCGCTGCACAGCGTTAAGGTCTTCATAGGGGCAGAGGCGGGTCATGCTAGGCCTCAGGGGGCAGGGAAAGCGGCATGGTAAAAGTGAACGTTGTGCCGTGCAGTTCGTCCGACATCACACTCAGGCGGCCATTGTGGGACAGGGCAATCTGGCTGGCAATGTACAAACCCAGGCCAAGACCGGCTTGCGGCGTGTTGCTGGCGGGGCGCGAGTACGGTTGAAATAAATGCGGCAGCGCTTCAGTTGGGATCGGCTGGCCCTGGTTAGTCACGCTTAGCGCAAACATTGCGTTCTGCGCCGTCCCGGTGATGTGCACCGGACCTGTTGCAGAGCCATGGGCGATGGCGTTTGCAAGCAGGTTGGAAAGCAACTGAGCCAGGCGGCTGCTGTCACATTCAATGCTTTCTAGCGAGCCGATTGCCGATTCGATCTGCCGCTCAGGGTAAATATGGCGGACTTCCGAGATCACGTGTTCGAGCACTTGCGTGAGGTCCGGGCACGGGCTCAGCAGCACCGGGATCCCGCTGCCGAGCCTTCCACGGGCGAAATCGAGGACGTCTTCGACCAGCTGCGAGGCGCGCAGGCCGCAGGTTTTGATGTGTTGCACGAGATCATGGGTTTGAGGGTTCGGGTACTTGCAGAGCAAGCGATCTGCCGCAGTCGTCATGGCGAACAACGGGTTGCGCAGGTCATGGCCGAGCACCGCAATAAACTGCTCGCGCAGCTCGGCGTGTTCACGGGCCAGCGCCAGCTCGGATTGCGCGTGTTCCAGGTTTTCTTCGGCTTCAATTTGCAGCGAGATCAGACGCGCAAAAGACTCCATGGTGGCCTGGATCGAGGTGTTTTTAAGGGCCGCAGGTTCAGGGTCCAGTGCGCACAACGAACCAAACAAACGGCCGTCGGTGCGGAACACAGGTATCGTGAAGTAACTCTCGAATCGGTAGATTCTGGGCGTTG
Organism: Pseudomonas sp. HY2-MNA-CIBAN-0224; assembly: GCF_040310285.1. Lineage (NCBI taxonomy): Bacteria > Pseudomonadati > Pseudomonadota > Gammaproteobacteria > Pseudomonadales > Pseudomonadaceae > Pseudomonas > Pseudomonas sp. HY2-MNA-CIBAN-0224. Next base: position 22,355 of record NZ_JBEOPQ010000075.1, read on the forward strand.
GGTGGTCGTGGTACAGCGGGTCTTCGCTGGCTTTGTCGATGAGGATGGGCAATTGCGAATTCATGCTTTCAAAGCACAACGTCGTGACCAGGTCCAGTTCACCTCCAGGTTTCAAGCCAAACCCCAGATTGTCGAGCACGGCGCAGGCTGTCCAGCTGTTAGGCGTCACCCGGGCAACGGCAGCAAAGCGCATGCCGGTCATTTCAGTAACCACCTGAAGGATTGCCGGGACTGCGCTGATCCGGTTAATCGTGGCGATATCCGCAGCGGCACTTGGCCTCATAGAAGAGAATCTCGGCTTAAATGTTATAAAAAGATGATTTTAGCCACTCTGGGAATAACGGTACAAATTTGTATAAATATTGTATGCATTTGCTCGCCTAAACCCCTGCAGGAGCGAGCTTGCCTCGCGATCTTTTAAAAGATCGCGAGGCAAGCT
>NZ_JBEOPQ010000076.1:0-22441 GCF_040310285.1 Pseudomonas sp. HY2-MNA-CIBAN-0224
AGCTTGTCTCGCGATCTTTTAAAGGTCAAAAGATCGCGAGACAAGCTCGCGCCTACAGGGGCGGCTTAAGCCTGCGCGGTTTCAGCCGGTGAAACGATGCTGGTTTTGGCGCCGCGTGAACGGCCCGAGCTGAGGTAGGCGGCGATCGATTCCTGGGTCACTTCACCAAGGAACACACGCTCGGCGTCCATCACCGGCAACCACGAACGGTTGAACTCGTACATGCGCGACAGCAGGATGCGCAAGTGTTCGTCGTAGGCCGCCGTGGCGTTGAATTCACGCAGGAATTGGCCGCAGGTGCCGGTCTGGCGGTGCAGGTCGCGACGGCGGACATAGCCCAGCGCCTTGTTGTCGGCATCGGTGACGACGACATAGCGGCGGTCGAGTTCGTCCATCAGGTCCAGCGCTTCGGCCACCGGCGTTTCCGGGCTTACCGACGGTGCGTTGTCGGCCGCATCTTCGGCCTTGACCAGCAGCAAGCGCTTGAGCGTGCTGTCCTGGCCGACAAAGTTGCTGACAAAGTCGTCGGCCGGGTGCGCGAGCAGGGTGTCCGGGTGGTCCATCTGCAGCAGCTTGCCGCCACGGAAGATGGCGATCTTGTCGCCCAGCTTGATGGCTTCGTCGATGTCGTGGCTGACCATGATCACGGTCTTGTTCAGCGCACGCTGCATCTCGAAGAATTCGTTCTGGATCATTTCGCGGTTGATCGGGTCGACCGCACCGAACGGCTCATCCATTAACAGCAGCGGGGCGTCGGCCGCCAGGGCGCGGATCACGCCGATACGCTGTTGCTGGCCACCCGACAGTTCACGCGGGTAGCGGTGCAGGTACTGCTTGGGTTCCAGCTTGATCATGCTCATCAGTTCGCGGGCACGGTCATGGCACTTTTGTTTGTCCCAGCCCAGCAGGCGCGGTACCACGGTGATGTTTTCTTCGATGGTCATGTTCGGGAACAGACCGATCTGCTGAATCACGTAGCCAATGTTGCGGCGCAGTGTCACCGCGTCGAGGTCGGTGGTGTCTTCGCCGTTGATCAAAATCTTGCCGGAGGTCGGTTTGATCAGGCGGTTGATCATTTTCAACGTGGTGCTTTTGCCGCAACCCGATGGTCCGAGGAACACGCAGATTTCGCCTTCGTTGACAGTCAGGCTCACCGAGTCCACGGCCTTGACGTCTTTGCCGTTGCTTTGGAAGGTCTTGCTGAGGTTTTGAAGTTCGATCATTTCAGTAATCCTTTTGGAGTCAACGAGCGTTGCAGCCATTGCAGAAGCAGGTCAGCGACGATGGCCAGAACACTGACCAGGACCGCGCCGACGATCAGCATCGACATGTCGCTGCGGCTGATTGCAGCCAGAATAAGTACACCCAGACCGCCAGCACCGATGGTGGCGGCAATGGTCATGACACCGATGTTCATCACCACGGCGGTGCGCACACCGGCCAGAATCACCGGCACAGCGATGGGCAGCTCAACCATGCGCAGGCGCTGGCCGAAGGTCATGCCGATGCCGCGTGCGGCTTCACGAATACCCGGCTCTACGCCGGTGAGGGCGAGGTAGGTGTTGCGCATGATCGGCAGCAGCGAATACAGGAACACGGCAGTAATGGCGGGCATCGGGCCCAGGCCTTGGCCGAATTTCGAGTAGAACGGCAGCAGCAGACCAAACAGCGCAATCGAGGGGATGGTCAGCATCACTGTGGCGCTGGCTTGCATGGGGCCAGCCAATGACGGGAAGCGGGTCATCAGCACGCCCAGCGGCACGCCGACCACAATGGCCAGGGTGACGGCAATACCGACCAAGGTGATGTGCTGCCATGTCAGGTGTGCGACCAGCGACCAGTCCATGTGGGAAAAGGCGTTTAGAAATTCCATGTCTTCTCCTCAGTTGAGTGGATGTTGGCGCAGAAAGTCTGCGGCGACTTTGGACGGGCTTTCGTGGTCAACGTCGACCCGGGCGTTGAGCTGTCGCATGGTTTCGTCGTCCAGCAGGTCAGCCAGCGGCTTGAGCTGCGCTTCGAGCTCCGGGTGCGCGTCGAGGAAGGCTTTACGCACCACCGGCGCGGCGGTGTAGTCCGGGAAGTAATGCAGGTCGTCGTCGAGCAACTTGAGGTTGAAGGCGCTCAAGCGACCGTCAGTGGTGTACACCAGCCCTGCAAACACCTGGCCGTTTTTAAGGGCGGTGTAGACCAGGCCTGCGTCCATCTGGCGGATGTTTTTGCGCGTCAGGTCCATGTCGTACAGCTTGACCATGCCTTGCAAACCGTCGGAGCGGTTAGCGAACTCGGTGTCGAGTGCCACCAGGGCGTTTTTGTTTTCCGGGTCACGCAGCGCCTTGTCCAAGTCACTGATGGTGTTGATGTCCGGGAACTCTTCAGCCACGTTTTGTGGCAATGCCAGCGCATAGGTGTTGCTGAACTTGGACGGGTGCAGCCAGATCAGGCCCTTTTTCGCGTCGACTTCTTTCACGCGGTCGTAGGCGTGATCTTTGTCGAGCTTCTCGGTGATGTGGTTGTAGGCCACCAGCGACACGCCGGTGTATTCCCAGACCATGTCCAGTTGCCCGGTTTCATGGGCGCTGCGTGCCAGGCTGCTGCCCAGACCGCCGGTTACCTGGGCGTTATAGCCCTTGCTGTTGAGGTACTGGGCGGTGATTTCAGCGAGCAGGGTCTGCTCGGTAAACACCCGTGCACCGATGCGGATGGTGGGTTTTTCTGCGGCCTGAACAATTCCTGCGAACAGCAGGATGCAGCCTAATATCAAGCTAATTTTCTTCATGATTATTCCTTTCCTCAGCCCGACCTATGAAGGTCGCAGACCGCGTTCCAACCAGCGGCGGCTGATGAGTATCACCAGGCCGTCGAGCAGCAATGCCAACAGCGCGGTACAGGCTGCGCCAAGGATCAATTGCGGCTGATTGTTGAGGGCAATGCCAGGGAAAATCAGACTGCCCAGGCTGTTGGCGCCAATCAGGAAGGCCAGCGGCGCAGTACCGACGTTAATCGCCAGTGCAACCCGCACGCCGCCCATGATGATGGGCACGGCATTGGGCAATTCGACGCGCCACAGCACTTGACGCGGGGTCATGCCGATACCGACAGCGGCTTCTTTGAGTGAGGCAGGAACGTTTTTCAGGCCTTCGTAGGTGTTGCGCACAATGGGCAGCAACGAGGCGAGAAACAGCGCGAAGATAGCAGGCCCACTGCCGATCCCCAGAAAACCCAGGGCAATGGCCAGTACTGCAAGCGGTGGAACGGTGTTACCGATGTTGAAGACCTGCATGAAACGTTCGGCATGCCCGACCATGTTCGGTCGGCTTAACGCAATGCCAGCGGGTATCCCTACAAGGAGGGCGATAAACATTGAAGCGAGTACGAGGTACAGGTGGGCTTGCAGGTAGAACAACAGATCATCTTGATAGTGTTCGATAGTGCTTATGCCGATCCAGTGGACCAACAGGGCCAGGACCGCGATCACAACCGCGCATCCTATAAGCCCTTTACCATAGCGATTAGCCATAGGCGGACTCCTTTTTTTTCAGTCGGCGGACACATTCCCGTGTGGCAAGGCCATTTCTGGCTGCCGGCAATGCGTTCGCGAAGAGCAACAGGTGGGGCGAAATGCACCCCAATTGCCTGTCATTAGCGCAGCCTCGTCAGACTAACTTGCTGATAATTCAGCCCCTGACACGTTGTCGTATCAAAGGAATGGACGCCTCCACTGTTTAAAAGGTTCACATTTTTTACGGCACATTGCCACCCTTGTCCGACGAGCAAGGGCGCGAACGGTGGCTGCACGGCCCTGATTTGGGCTATAATCCGCGCCCTTTTTTGAATCAATCGTCAGGCGATTTCCCATGACCCATCAGGCCGCCGAAGTCGCGAAACGCCGCACTTTCGCCATTATTTCCCACCCCGATGCGGGTAAAACCACCATCACCGAGAAGCTCTTGCTGATGGGCAAGGCGATTGCGGTCGCCGGCACGGTGAAATCGCGAAAGTCCGACCGCCATGCCACCTCCGACTGGATGGAAATGGAAAAGCAACGGGGTATTTCGATTACCACGTCGGTCATGCAGTTCCCGTATCGCGACCACATGATCAACCTGCTCGACACCCCGGGCCACGAAGACTTCTCGGAAGACACCTACCGCACGTTGACGGCGGTCGACTCGGCGTTGATGGTGCTCGACGGCGGTAAAGGTGTTGAGCCGCGCACCATCGCCCTGATGGACGTTTGCCGTCTGCGTGACACGCCGATCGTCAGCTTTATCAACAAACTCGACCGTGACATTCGTGACCCGATCGAATTGCTCGACGAGATCGAAGCCGTCCTCCAAATCAAGGCAGCGCCGATCACCTGGCCGATTGGTTGCTACCGCGACTTCAAGGGCGTTTACCACCTGGCAGACGACTACATCATCGTCTACACCGCCGGGCACGGTCATGAACGTACCGAAACCAAGATCATCGAAAAGCTCGACTCCGACGAAGCCCGCGCCCACCTGGGTGACGAGTACGATCGTTTTGTTGAACAGCTTGAGCTGGTGCAGGGCGCCTGCCACGAGTTCAATCAGCAGGAGTTCCTCGACGGTCAACTGACCCCGGTGTTCTTCGGTACGGCGTTGGGCAACTTCGGTGTCGACCACGTGCTGGACGCGGTGGTTGACTGGGCACCGATGCCGCTGGCCCGTGTGGCCAACGAGCGTGTGGTTGAGCCGGTTGAAGAAAAATTCAGCGGCTTCGTGTTCAAGATCCAGGCGAACATGGACCCTAAACACCGCGACCGTATCGCCTTTATGCGCATTTGCTCGGGCAAGTACGAAAAGGGCATGAAGATGCGCCACGCGCGTACTGGCAAAGACGTGCGCATCGGCGATGCACTGACGTTCTTCTCCTCCGAGCGTGAACAGCTCGAAGAAGCCTACGCGGGCGACATCATCGGTTTGCACAACCACGGCACCATCCAGATCGGTGACACCTTTACCGAGGGTGAAAACCTCAGCTTCACCGGTATTCCGCACTTCGCCCCGGAACTGTTCCGTCGCGTGCGTCTGCGCGATCCGCTCAAGTCCAAGCAGCTGCGCCAAGGCTTGCAGCAACTGGCCGAAGAGGGCGCCACACAGGTGTTCTTCCCGGAGCGCAGCAACGACATCATTCTGGGCGCCGTGGGTGTGCTGCAGTTCGACGTGGTCGCGAGCCGCTTGAAAGAAGAATACAAAGTGGAATGCTCCTACGAGCCAATCACTGTGTACTCGGCGCGCTGGATCGACAGCAGCGATAAAAAGAAGCTGGAAGAGTTCAGCAACAAGGCCGTCGAAAACTTGGCCGTCGATGGCGGCGGGCACCTGACTTACCTGGCCCCGACCCGCGTCAACCTGGCGTTGATGGAAGAGCGTTGGCCAGACATCAGCTTCCGCGCAACGCGTGAGCACCACTAAGCGCTCCGGCGTTTACGGGTTAAAAAAAGCGAAGCTTTCGGGCTTCGCTTTTTTTATGCCTGGCTATTCCAAACAGGTCTATCGCCCGCTTTAAGTTGTGTTGGCGTTGCTGACAGCCAGACCTAAACCCTGGCTGGTCACTTAACTCTGTGGGAGCGGGCTTGCTCGCGATGGTCGTTAACGATGACGCGTTTTGCCGAACAAATGAGGCGCCCTGAAAACCATCGCGAGCAAGCCCGCTCCCACCCTTTTTAAGTGAACTGCATTGGCGCCTACAGCCAGGGTTTTGCGCTACGCCTGCAAAAACTGCTCGGCGTGATGGCAAGCCACTTGGCGGTTATCCAGCACACGCAATGACGGTTCATGAGTGCTGCAAAACTCGGTCGCGTACGCGCAGCGCTTGTGGAAGGCGCAGCCAGAGGGCGGGTTGAGCGGGTTGGGCAGTTCTCCGGCGATTTTTATTTTCGGCTTGAGCGGGTCCGGGTGAATGGTCGGGGTCGCCGACAATAGCGCCTGGGTGTAAGGGTGCAGCGGCCGGGTGTAGATTTCTTCTTTGGGGCCCATTTCTACCGGGCGGCCCAGGTACATCACCAAAACTTCATCGGCCACATGCCGCACCACCGCCAGGTTGTGCGAGATAAAGACGTAAGCGGTGTTGAACTCTTGCTGCAAGTCCATGAACAGGTTGAGCACCTGCGCCTGAATCGACACGTCGAGGGCTGAGGTCGGCTCATCGGCCACCAGCACTTTGGGTTGCAGCATCATGGCCCGTGCCAGGGCGATGCGCTGGCGCTGGCCACCCGAAAACATGTGCGGGTAGCGGTGGTAATGCTCAGGGCGCAAGCCGACCTGTTTCATCATGGCCTGGACTTTTTCGCGGCGTTCGCTGGCGCTCAGGGCGGTGTTGATCAGCAGCGGTTCGGCCAGTTGGTCACCGACCTTTTGCCGTGGGTTGAGTGAGGCGTAAGGGCTCTGGAAGACCATCTGCACGTCTTTGCGCAGTTGTTTGCGTTCGGCCTTGTTGGCGCCTGCCACTTCTTGCCCGGCGATTTTCAATGAGCCCGAAGAGGGTTCTTCGATCAGGGTCAGGGCGCGGGCGAGGGTTGATTTGCCACAGCCGGATTCTCCGACCACGGCCAGGGTTTTCCCGGCTTCAAGTTCAAAAGATACGCCGTTGAGCGCACGGACCACGGCATGGCCTTTGAACAGGCCGCGGGACACTTCGTAATGGCGGGTCAGATCACGGGCAGTCAGAACAACAGTCATTACGCCACCTCCTGATTCAAGGGGAAGAAGCAGCGCACCTGGCTGTGAACTTTGGGTTCAAGGGCCGGGCGTTGCTGGCGGCAGGTGTCTTGCACATACGGGCAGCGCGGTGACAGCAGGCAGCCCTGAGGGCGGTCGTAACGGCCGGGGACGATGCCGGGCAAGGTCGCCAGCCGCGCAGCGCCCATGCTGTGTTCCGGGATGGCCGCCAGCAATGCTTCGCTGTACGGGTGCGCCGGGACGTCAAACAGCCCAGGCACGTTGCCGACTTCGACCGCTTGGCCTGCGTACATCACGCACACGCGCTGTGCAGTTTCGGCGACGACGGCGAGGTCGTGGGTAATCAGCACCAGGGCCATGTCCTGCTCGCGTTGCAGGTTGAGCAGCAAGTCCATGATCTGCGCCTGAATGGTCACGTCGAGCGCGGTGGTTGGTTCGTCAGCGATCAGCAGTTTGGGTTCGGCGGCGATGGCCATGGCGATCGCAACGCGTTGGCTCATGCCCCCCGACAACTGGTGCGGATAAGCCTGCATGCGGCTGGCCGCTGCGGGGATTTCGACTTTTTCGAGCAGTTCGATGGCGCGCTTGCGGGCGTCTTTTTTCGACATCTTGAGGTGCAGGCGCAGCACTTCTTCAATCTGGAAACCCACGGTGTAGCTGGGGTTCAAGGCGGTCATCGGGTCTTGAAAGACCATCGCCATGTCTTTGCCGACCACTTGCCGGCGTTGACGCGGGCTGAGGGTCAGCATGTTTTTGCCGTCGAAGGTCATGGCGTCGGCGGTGACAATGCCGGGGGCTTCAATCAGGCCCATCAGCGCCATCATGGTCACGGACTTGCCCGACCCCGATTCACCGACAATGGCCAGTACTTCGCCTTTATCCACAGACAGGCTCAAACCATCGACAACCGGCACGGCGTTGGCGTCGCCAAAACGAACGTTGAGATTCTTGATTTCTAGCAATGACATGGGAATCTCCTCAGGCGGCGTTTTTGAGTTTCGGGTCCAGCGCATCGCGCAGACCGTCGCCCATCAGGTTGATTGCCAGCACGCTGAGCAAAATGGCCAGGCCGGGCAGACTCACCACCCACCAGGCACGTTCGATGTAGTCACGGGCCGAGGCGAGCATGGTGCCCCACTCAGGCGTTGGCGGTTGCACGCCCAACCCCAGAAAACCCAGAGCCGCGGCGTCGAGGATCGCCGACGAGAAACTCAATGTTGCCTGCACGATCAGCGGCGCCATGCAGTTGGGCAGCACGGTGATGAACATCAGACGCGGCAAGCTGGCGCCGGCCAGGCGCGCTGCGGTGACGTAGTCACGGTTCAGTTCACCCATCACAGCGGCGCGGGTCAGGCGCACGTAGGACGGCAGCGAGACCACGGCAATCGCGATCACGGTGTTGATCAGGCCAGGGCCGAGGATGGCGACAATCGCCACCGCCAGCAGCAACGACGGCAAGGCCAGCATGATGTCCATTAAACGCATGATGCTCGGGCCCAGCAGGCGCGGGAAGAACCCGGCGAACAGGCCAAGGATCACCCCCGGAATCAGCGAAATCACCACCGATGACAAGCCGATTAACAGTGACAGGCGCGAACCTGCGATCAGGCGCGAGAGCATGTCCCGGCCCAGTTCGTCGGTGCCCAGCAAAAATTGCCAGTTGCCGCCTTCCAGCCACACCGGCGGGGTGAGCAAGAAATCGCGGTATTGCTCGCTCGGGTTATGCGGGGCGACCCACGGGGCAAACACCGCGCAGAACACGATGAGGCTCATGAACATCAGGCCCGCCACTGCGCCTTTGTTTTTCGCGAAGGCGTGCCAGAACTCTTTGTACGGGGAGGGATAAAGCAGGCTTTGATCCACTTCAGTGCTATTGGTCGAGGTACTCATGGTCAGGATCTCAGCGCTGGTGACGGATGCGTGGGTTGGCAAAGCCGTAGAGGATATCCACCACGAAGTTGACCAGAATCACCAGGCAGGCGATTAGCAGGATGCCGTTTTGCACCACGGGATAGTCCCGGGCGCCAATGGCTTCGATCAGCCATTTACCGATACCGGGCCACGAGAAAATGGTTTCGGTGAGCACGGCACCGGCCAGCAGGGTACCGACTTGCAGGCCGACCACGGTCAGCACCGGGATCAGCGCGTTGCGCAGGCCGTGCACGAACACCACCCGGGCAGGCGACAGGCCTTTGGCGCGGGCGGTGCGGATGTAGTCTTCGCGCAGCACTTCGAGCATCGATGAACGGGTCATGCGCGCAATCACCGCCAGCGGGATGGTGCCCAGCACGATGGCGGGCAGAATGATGTGGTGCAGCGCATCCCAGAACGCTTCGGGTTCGTCGCTGAGCAAGGTGTCGATGAGCATGAAGCCGGTTTTCGGCTCGATGTCATAGAGCAGGTCGATGCGCCCGGAAACCGGGGTCCAGCCCAGGCCCACGGAGAAGAACATGATCAGGATCAGGCCCCACCAGAAGATCGGCATCGAATACCCCGCGAGGGAAATGCCCATCACCCCGTGGTCAAACAGTGAGCCGCGCTTGAGGGCCGCAATGACACCGGCCAGCAAGCCGAAAATGCCCGCGAACAATAGCGCCGCACCCGCCAGCTCAAGAGTGGCGGGGAACAGCGCGGTGAATTCGGTCCACACGCTTTCACGGGTGCGCAAGGATTCGCCGAGGTCGCCGTGGGCGAGTTTGCCGACGTAATCAAAATACTGCTCATAGAGCGGTTTGTTCAGGCCCAGGCGCTCCATGGCCTGGGCGTGCATTTCGGGGTCGACGCGACGCTCACCCATCATGACTTCAACCGGATCGCCGGGGATCATGCGAATCAGGGCGAAGGTGAGCAAGGTGACGCCGAAAAACGTAGGGATCAACAGCCCTATTCGGCGGGCAATAAAACTAAACATCGTGTGGTGTTCCTCATCAGCCGGTCAGGCAGTTCGCCAGTGTCGGGGTGGACGCTGGCGGGTATTTTATTGTTCTACTTCACCTGGGTTGTGGCGAAATTATTATGGGTCAGTGGGCTTAAAGTGTAGCCCTCGACGTTTTTACGCATGGCTGTAAACAGCATAGGGTGGGCGACGTTGATCCAGGGTTGTTCTTGATGAAATACCACCTGTGCTTGTTCATAGAGTGCAGCCCGCTCTGCGGGTTCACTGCTGTTGCGGGCTTTGGTGATCAGGTCCTCGAAGGTTTTGTTGCACCAGCGTGAGTAGTTTTCGCCATTTTTAGCGGCCTCACAGCTCAGCAGCGGGGTGAGGAAGTTGTCTGGGTCGCCGTTGTCACCGCCCCAGCCGGTTGAAACCAGGTCGTGTTCGCCCGCCTTGGCGCGCTTGAGCATTTCGCCCCATTCCATGACCCGGATGTCGAGTTTGATGCCGACTTTGGCCAGGTCTGATTGCAGCAACTGGGCGCCGAGCATCGGGTTGGGGTTGGTCGGGCCGCCACCATTGCGGGTGAACAGGGTGAAGGTGGTGCCTTCAGGTACGCCGGCTTCCTTGAGCAGGGCGCGGGCTTTGTCCAGGTCGCGAGGCGGGCTTTGCAGGGTGGTGTTGAAGCCCAGCATGGTCGGCGGGTACGGGTTGATGGCCAGCAAGGCGTTGCCTGCGCCATGGACGCTGTTGAGGTAGGTTTGCTTGTCGAACGCCATGTCGATGGCCTGGCGTACCCGCACATCGCTGAGGTATTTGTGGCTGGTGTTCATGGCGATGTAGCTGGTCATCAGCGCCGCCAGTTCGTCGACCTTGAGGTTAGGGTCCTGGCGGATGTTTTTGACTTCGTCGGGCTTGGGGTAAAGGGCGATCTGGCATTCGTTGGCCTTGAGCTTTTGCAGGCGCACGTTGCTGTCGGTGGTCACGGCGAAAATCAGGTTGTCGCTCGGCGGCTTGCCACGGAAGTAGTCCGGGTTGGCCTTGAAGCGCACTTGGGCGTCTTTGTTGTAGCGCACGAAGATAAACGGCCCGGTGCCGATGGGCTTGCTGTTGAGGTCAGCGGTTTTACCGGACTTGAGCAATTGGTCGGCGTATTCGGCGGAATAGATCGAGGTGAACGGCATGGCCACGTCGCGCAGGAACGGCGACTCAGCATGGTTGAGGGTGATCTTGACCGTCATGTCGTCCACTTTTTCGACGCTTTTGAGCAGGTCTTTAAAACCCATGCTTTCGAAGTAGGGGTAGCCCACCAGCGACAGTGCGTGCCATGGGTGATTGGGGTCGAGCTGGCGCTGAAAGCTCCAGATCACGTCGTCGGCGTTCAGGGTGCGGGTCGGTGTGAAGTAGTCGGTGGTTTGAAACTTCACCCCGGGGCGCAGGTAAAAGGTGTATTCCAGCCCGTCCGGGCTGATGTCCCAGCGCTCTGCCAGGGCTGGCTCAACATCGGTAGTGCCCGGCTTGAAGTCGACCAGCCGGTCAAGGATGGTTTCTGCCGAGGCGTCAGCGGTCACCGCCGTGCTGTATTGAACGACATCGAACCCTTCGGGGCTGGCTTCGGTGCACACCACCAGGGTTTTGGCGTTAACACTCACGGCGGCACTGAGCAGTGCGGCGGCAAGGGCAGTGCGCAGTTGGTATTTTTTCATGGCAACCCTCTCCTGATTAATTGAGCCTGCCAAGAACGGCGCGGGCTGTTTGAGCCCGCCGCTGTTCTGTCGAGCGCTATAAGACGTTTACAGAATATTGAACGGTATGGTCGTGACCACGCGGAACTCATTGATGCTGCCGTCAGACTGGTTTTTGCTGGCACGGTGCGTGGTGTAGGTCGCGCGGATGGCCGTAGCTTTCAATGGACCGCTTTGAATTGCATAGGATGTGCCAACGCTGTACTCCGAATGCTTTTCACCGTCCATGTTGCGTACATCATAGGCGGTGCCCTTGTAGTGGGTGCCGTCGATGTCCCAACCGCGGGCGTGGTAGGCGTTGAATTTCAGGCCGGGAATACCGTACTGCGCCATGTTGATGCTGTACGCCAGTTGCAGTGACTTTTCGTTCGGGCCGTTGAAGTCCGACAGCAGCGAGTTGGCCAAGTAAATGCCGTTGGTTTCGTGCAGGTAGTCGAAGTACTCGTCGCCAACCACTTGCTGGTACGACAGGCTCACGGTGTGGGCTTGGTGGGTCAGGCCGAAGGCCAGGCTGTAAGTGTCGTTGTTGATCTCGCCCATGGCTTTTTTGCCGGTGTCGAGGGTCTTGTAGTAGTTAAAGTTGGTGTTCAGGCCCAACACGGCATTGTCGCCCCAGTCATGCACGGCACCGACGTAGTACTGGTTCCAGAAGTCTTCGACGTGGGTAGCAAACAACGAGGTTTTCAGGCTGCTAAACGGCTGGTAGCTGAGGCCTGCAACGCTGGCGCGATCTGTTTCGACCCCGAGGGCGCCATATTCACTGCGGAACTTGCTCAAGCTTTGTTCAGTACGCGGCGAGACGCGGTCAAAGGAGCCCGCGTCGACAATCAGGTTGTTGAACTCTTCGCTGCGCAAGCCCACCCCTTGAAAGCTTGAAGGCAGTGCACGGTTACCGATCACATCAATAGTGGGGCTGCTGAAGTTCTGTCGGCCTACGGTCAGTGTGGTGTTGGAAATGCGGGCCTTGATGTTTGCCAGGCCCAGCTTGCTCCACTGGCCAACCGCATCGCCGTCGCTGCGGCTGAGGGTGCGGTTGTTATTGCCGGCGATGTGATTGATATCGCGATCCAGGGCGATGGCATTGTACGCCGCCACTTGGGTGCTGAAGCCCACGGTCCCTTGGGTGAAGCCCGAGCTGAAATCAAGGATCGTGCCTTGGGTCCAGTTGATCCGGCGCGGCGTGGTTTTGCGGGTGCCATGATCGTTGTAGGTGAACTGGCCACCCCGACGTTTAAGCTCGTTCGCATACCAGTTGCGCGTGGTGCCGCTCAGGCTGCTGCCTTCGATAAAACCCTCAGCAGTGCTTTGCTCGCTGGCATCGGATTTAAGCTGGGTACCGATGAATTCATCGGCGTGGGCGGTTGTACTGAGGCTGCTGATGGCTATGGCTAACAGCGCGGTACTTGCAAGTTTCATGGTTGAGGCTCCTGTGCTTTTTATTGTCGTTTTTGTTATGCGTTACAGCTGTGTGGCTCCGTTTAGAGCGTTGGAACATTTATTCGGGCAAAGCCTGGGCGGACCACCGTGGGGTGGCCTGCGCAAACGTGGGTGGGTTAAAGGGTTATTCAGTCGTCGAGGCTGACGCCCGAGAAGGTGTTGCGCCCAAATGGGCTGACCTCAAAACCCTTGACCTTGACGCTCAAGGGTTGACTGACCGTAGAGTGGGCAATCGGGGTGATCGGAACCTGTTGCTTGAGCAACTGTTGGGCCTGTTTGTACAAGACGGTTCGTTGTTCGCGGTCAGTGAGGGTTCTGGCTTTTTTGATCAGTGTTTCGTAGGCGCTGTCGCACCACCTGGAGTAGTTGTTGGCACCTATGGCGTCACAGCTGTAAAGGGTGCCGAGCCAGTTGTCGGGGTCGCCGTTGTCACCGGTCCAGCCAATGAGGCTGATGTCATGCTCGCCTTGTTTGGTGCGTTTGATGTATTCGCCCCACTCATAACTGACGATGTTGATCTTGAGCCCGATCTTGGCCCAGTCGGATTGCAGCATTTGCGCCATCAGTTTGGCGTTCGGGTTGTAGGGACGTTGCACCGGCATGGCCCACAAAGTGATTTCTGTGCCTTCTTTCACCCCGGCGGCCTTGAGCAGTGCTTTGGCTTTTTCCGGGTTGTAGGGCGCATCCTTGATGGTGTCGTCATAGGACCATTGCGTCGGCGGCATGGCGTTGACGGCCTTTTGCCCCGCGCCTTGATACACCGCCTTGAGAATGGCGTCCTTGTTGATGGCCATGTCCAGCGCCTGGCGCACGGGCAGTTGGTCCAGCGGTTTGTGCTGGACGTTGTAGGTGATGTACCCGAGGTTGAAACCGGGCTTTTCAATAACCTGCAAGGCCGGATCGGCCTTGAGCCCGGCCAGGTCGGCAGGGCGTGGGTTCAGCGAGATCTGGCACTCGTTTTTACGCAGCTTTTGCATGCGTGCCGAAGCGTCGACGTTGATCGAAAAAATCAGGCTGTCGAGTTTGACCTGGCTGGGGTTCCAATAGCCCTTGTGGGCGGCATAGCGGATGTTCGAGTCTTTTTGATAGCGCTGGAATACGTAGGGCCCGGTGCCGACCGGTTTTTGGTTGATGTCGCCGGGCTTGCCGGTGGTGAGCAGTTGCTCGGCGTATTCGGCCGAGACAATCGAAGCAAAGCTCATGGCCAGGTTTTGAATAAAGGCGGCGTCTACTGAGTTGAGCGTCATGACCACGGTCAACGGGTCGGTTTTTTCGACGCTGGCGATGTTTTTGTTAAGGCTCATGCCGCTGAAATAAGGGAACTCGGTGGGGTAGGCGAGGCGAAACGGATGGTCGGGGTGGATCATGCGATTGAAGGTGAACAGCACGTCATCAGCGTTGAAGTTTCGGGTCGGGGTAAACCATGGCGTGGTATGGAACTTCACCCCGTCGCGCAGATGGAAGGTGTAGGTCAGGCCGTCTTCAGACACCTCCCAGTGAGTTGCCAGGGCCGGGACAGCAACGGTGCCGCCCCTTTCAAACTCGGCCAGACGGTTGTACAGCGGTTCGGCAGCATCGTTATCGGTGGCGGTGGTGTATTGCGCGGTATCAAAACCGGCAGGGCTGCCTTCGGAACAAAACACCAGGCTATTGGCCGCGTGCGCAAGCGGGCTGCCGGCCAGTGTGCCGGCGCTGATCAGTACAGATAAAACCAGAGGTTTATGCATCGAGATCCCCATCCTTTTTATTGTTTTATGAGCGTTGAATACGTGCCTTGTGAGCGGCGTATGGGTTCAGCGCATCAGCCGTCCGGCCTGATGGGCCGACAGTGGCTAGACGTTAGAGGGAGCGGGGCGGGCGAGTAAATCCGTAGAGGCTGACAATGCTGTAGGAAATTTCCGTGAGTCCTATAGCCTCTGTTGTAGTACGGGGTAGCTGATGTATGAAGGGAATTTCTGAGTTGCTTGTAGAACAAGTGAATGCGGCGTTGTCGCCGCATTCACGGGTTACTTATTTATCAACGCTCACGCCGTAGAAGGACATCAAGCCCAAGGGGCTGATCTTGAAACCTTCGACGTTTTTGCGCATCGGTTGATACACCGTAGAGTGGGCGATGGGTGTGAGCGGGACTTGTTCTTTGAGCAACTTCTGGGCTTGTTCGTAGAGCTTGGTGCGTTGCTCTTTGTCCGTGGTGTTTTTGGCGGCCGTGATCAGTTTGTCGAACTCGGGGTTGCACCACTTGGAGAAGTTGTTGCCATTGATAGCGTCGCAGCCGAACAGGGTGCCGAGCCAGTTGTCCGGGTCACCGTTGTCGCCGCTCCAGCCAATCAGCATCGCGCCGTTTTCACCGCCTTTTGAGCGCTTGATGTACTCGCCCCATTCGTAGGTCATGATCTTGGCCTTGATGCCGATCTTGCCCCAGTCCGATTGCAGCATCTCAGCCATCAGCTTGGCGTTCGGGTTGTACGGGCGTTGAACGGGCATGGCCCACAAGGTGATTTCGGTGCCTTCCTTGATGCCTGCTTCCTTGAGCAGTTGCTTGGCTTTTTCAGGGTCGTAGGGCGCGTCTTTGATCGACTCGTCATAGGACCATTGGGTCGGCGGCAAGACGTTGGTCGCCAATTGGCCTGCACCCTGATACACCGAATCAATGATTTGCTGCTTGTTCACGGCCATGTCCAGCGCCTGACGAACCTTGAGTTGGGCCATCGGGTTGGGCTCGTCGCTGCCTTTAATCTTGTCCATCACGTTGTAGGCGATGTAACCCGTGTTGAAGCCTGCCTGGCTGGGCATCTTCAGGTTGGGGTCTTCTTTGAGGGACTGCAGGTCTGCGGGGCGCGGGTAAATGGTGATCTGGCATTCGTTCTTTTTCAGCTTTTGCATGCGCACCGACGGGTCGGTGGTGATGGCGAAAATCAAGTTGTCGATTTTGACGTCTTCAGGCTTCCAGTAGTCTTTGTTGCCGGTGTATCGGATGTTCGAGTCTTTTTGGTAGCTCTTGAACACGAACGGGCCGGTGCCGATGGGCTTCTGGTTGATGTCGGACGGGTTGCCGGCCTTGAGCAGTTTGTCGGCGTATTCGGCCGACTCGATGGAGGCAAAGTGCATGGCCATGTTCTGGATAAAGGCCGCGTCGACCGTGTTCAGAGTGAACTTGACGGTGTGGTCGTCGATTTTTTCGACTGACTTGATGTTCTTGTCCATCCCCATGTCGGTGAAGTACGGGAATTCGGTGGGGTAGGCCTTACGGAACGGCATGTCTTTGTCGAGCATACGGTTGAAGGTGAAGAGCACGTCGTCGGCGTTGAAGTTGCGCGTGGGAGTGAAGTACGGCGTGGTATGGAACTTGACCCCGTCCCGTAAATAGAAGGTGTAGGTCAGGTTGTCCGGTGAAATGTCCCAGCTCGTGGCCAGCCCTGGAATGACGTTGGTGCTGCCGCGTTCGAACTCGCTGAGGCGGTTGTAGATCGTTTCGGCCGAGGCGTCGAAGTCTGTGCCGGTGGTGTATTGGCCGGGGTCAAAACCGGCCGGGCTGCCTTCAGAGCAATACACCAGGTTGGTGGCTGCCTGGGCGAAAGGTGCGCTTGCCAGCAGGCTGGCGCCCACCAATAAAGGAATGACCGCGTGTTTGAGCATGGAGACCTCTTTTTTGTCATTTTTAGTGTGAGGGCGACCCGGTGAATCAGCCTCTCGATACTTACCCCATCCTGGCCGGTGCAACAGACGCATCGCGGCTCTGGGTTAACCATAGACCGTTCACGTGCAGTTGCCGTTCGATCCAGATGGGGTGTTACTTATCTAGGCTCTTGGCGGGAAAATATGTCGGCGCATGTTTGTTTGTTCGTAGGAAAACTCCTTTTTGTGCGTGGGCTATTTGATATTGCGGGCACAAAAAAGCCCTTGCAGCGTGAAGTCTGCAAGGGCTTGGGGTGTGGCAAGGTGCTTATTGCATTTGAACTTCGATCACGCCGTCGGCGCTCATGCTGACTTCGCTGGTGCCAGCTTCGACTTCTGGTGTCGGTGCCGAATCCATGGCTTCGCCAGCGGCTTTCATCATCATGGCGCTGCGCATGTAGGGCTGCGGGTAACCGTTGCTGTTGAGGTTCAGGTTAACGATTTTGTAGCCCTTGCCGCCCAGGGCATCGGTGGCCAGTTGAGCGCGGGCCTTGAAGGCATTGACCGCATCTTTGAGCAATGCATCTTCGCTGGTTTTACGCGTGGCGTTGGCCACGGTGAATTGCATGTTGCCCATTTTCAGGGTTTGCATCAGTTCGCCGGTCAACTTGGACAAGGTGGCGAAATCGGTGCTTTCCAGGCGCAGTTCAGCGCGCTCACGCCAGCCGGTGATTTTTTGGGTCTTGTTGTCATAGATCGGGTAGCTGTTGCGGTTGCCCTGGCGCATGGTCACGTCTTTGACCTGTTTGGCCTGGCCGATGGCTTTATTCATCGCGGTGGTGATTTCAGCGGCGAGCTTGGCTGAGTCGGTGTTTTGCGCCTCGGTGTACAGCGTCACGATCATCAGATCGCGCGGCACTTCCTGACTGGCTTCTGCACGCAACGAGACCTGATTGTAGTTAAGTCCTTCAGCCAGGGCCGGCAAGCTGGCGAAAGCGCCAAGGCTCAGGGTCAAAAGGGCGGCAGTGCGCTGAACAGTAAACATAAAAGCTCCTTGGGTGAGGTCAGCAAGACTTATAAGACTGTAGTGGGCGGGATTCAGTTCGCCTACTTACATTTTCGATACAACTTCAGAGAAGGGCGGGGGCGCAAAAATGGGTGGGCCATAAATCTGTGGGAGCGGGCTTGCTCGCGATGCAGGCACCGCCTGGGTGTCTGTTGTATCGGGTCGATCCAATCGCGGGCAAGCCCGGCTCCCACAGGATAGTCAGGGGCTATTAGCGGTTTTTCCAAAAAATACACTGTGGCCCATTGCCGCACGTTTGCCTGTCAGGCCGCCAGCTTGGTTATACTCCGTGCGGTCGCCTGGAGCACTCATCAGGAGAGCTCATGCTCGCCCCCGTTCAAATTTTGTCCGCAACTCGCCAGAACCTCTGGCGTCTCACGTTTATCCGCATGCTGGTGCTGGTCGCACAGGCGGGGTCGGTGGGCATTGCCTACTGGTTTCATCTGCTGCCGCTGCCCTGGTTTCAGCTGTGCCTGACCCTCGGTTTTTCCGCGTTGCTGTGCGCGTTTACCGCGATTCGCCTGCGCACCACGTGGCCGGTTACCGAGCTTGAATACGCGCTGCAACTGGCCTGTGATCTGTTTATCCACAGCGCCTTGCTGTACTTCTCGGGTGGGTCAGCCAACCCGTTTGTGTCGTATTACCTGGTGCCGTTGACCATTGCGGCGGTGACGTTGCCCTGGCGCTATTCGCTGATTTTGACCGGCATCGCGCTGGCGCTGTACACGTTGCTGTTGATGCAGTTTTACCCCGTGGAAGCAGCGCCGTTCTTCCGCGAAAAACTGCAGATTTACGGCATGTGGCTCAGTTTTGCCCTGTCGGCTGCAGTGATTACCTTTTTTGCCGCCCGAATGGGCGAAGAGCTGCGCCGCCAAGAAGAACTGCGCGCATTGCGCCGTGAAGAAGGCCTGCGTGACCAGCAATTGCTGGCAGTTGCGACCCAGGCCGCCGGCGCGGCGCATGAATTGGGCACGCCGTTGTCGACCATGAGCGTGTTGCTTAAAGAGATCCGCCGTGATCATCCGGACCCCGAGTTGCAGGATGATTTAAGCGTGCTGCAAGATCAGGTCAAGTTGTGCAAAGAGACCTTGCAGCAACTGGTCCGGGCTGCCGAGGCCAATCGTCGTCTGGCCATTGAGGTCCAGGACGTTACTGAGTGGCTCGATGAGGCGTTGAACCGCTGGCACCTGATGCGCCCGGAAGCGACCTATCGCTTTCAGTGCTTGGGGCACGCGCCGGTGCCACGTCTGGCGCCACCGCCAGACCTCACCCAGGCATTGCTCAACTTGCTCAACAACGCCGCCGACGCTTGCCCGGAAGGGCTCGAAGTGACTGTGGATTGGGACGCCGTTGATTTAACCATCAGTATTCGTGACCACGGTGCGGGTGTACCGTTGGCCATTGCCGAACAAATCGGCAAACCGTTTTTTACAACCAAAGGCAAAGGCTTCGGCCTGGGCCTATTCTTGAGCAAAGCCAGCGTGACACGCGCTGGCGGCTCGGTAAAACTCTACAGTCATGAGGATGGCGGCACGCTCACCGAGCTACGCCTGCCACGTGTCTCCCGAGGAAACGAAAATGAGTGAAGAGATTCAGGTCGAAGGCGAAGAACTGCCACATTTGTTGTTAGTGGATGACGACGCGACATTTACCCGCGTCATGGCCCGCGCCATGGCCCGACGCGGATTTCGCGTGAGCACGGCAGGCTCCGCTGAAGAAGGGCTGCTTCTGGCTCAGCAGGACGTGCCTGATTTCGCCACGCTGGACCTGAAGATGGAAGGTGATTCGGGCCTGGTGCTGCTGCCCAAGTTGCTGGAACTCGATCCAGACATGCGCGTGGTGATCCTGACCGGTTATTCGAGCATCGCCACGGCGGTCGAGGCGATCAAGCGCGGCGCCTGCAATTACCTGTGCAAACCGGCTGACGCCGACGACGTGATGGCTGCCCTGCTGAGCCAGCACGCCGACCTCGACTCGCTGGTGCCGGATAACCCGATGTCGGTCGATCGCCTGCAGTGGGAGCACATCCAACGCGTATTGGGTGAACATGAAGGCAATATCTCGGCAACTGCCCGTGCGCTGGGCATGCATCGACGTACCTTGCAGCGCAAATTGCAGAAGCGTCCGGTCCGACGCTGAACAGAAGCTGTCGCAGTTTCGTTTCAATTTGCAACGAAACTGCCACCGGCCCTAGTCTGTTTTACAACGTGCTAATGCGCCGGTCGTCCTGACCGGCTCGCAGGTTGCTCTTTACTCCCAACGAGCCCGAACGATGAATCAGAACGCTGAGCCTTCTGTTGTAAATGATGCTGTGCGTGGAGATTTTATTCCTCGCGTCTGGGGGCTGATAACGCCTTACTGGCGCAGTGAGGAGCGCGCCAGGGCCTGGCTGCTGTTGATCGCGGTGATTGCCTTGTCGCTGGTCAGCGTCGGCATATCGGTATGGATCAACCATTGGTACAAAGACTTCTATAACGCGCTGGAAAACAAAGACAGCGCCGCTTTCTGGCACCTGATCGGTTACTTCGGGCTGATTGCCGCTGCCGGTATTGTGGGCGCGGTGTACCGGCTATACCTCACGCAGATGCTGACTATCCGCTGGCGGCGCTGGCTGACCGAGCAGCACTTCGCGCGCTGGCTCGCCCACAAAAACTACTACCAGCTGGAGCAGGGCGGTTACACCGATAACCCTGACCAGCGCATCAGCGAAGACCTCAACTCTTTTACCGACAGTACGCTCTCCCTCGGCCTGGGCTTGATCCGCAACGTGGTCAGCCTGGTGTCGTTCTCGATTATTTTGTGGGGCGTGTCGGGCAGCATCGACGTCTTCGGCATCACCATTCCTGGCTATATGTTTTGGTGCGCACTGTTATATGCCTTGGTCGGCAGTTGGCTGGCGCATTTGATCGGTCGCCGCCTGATTGGCCTGAGCAACCGACAACAACGCTACGAAGCGGATCTGCGTTTTTCGATGGTGCGGGTGCGTGAAAACGCCGAGAGCATCGCGTTGTACAACGGTGAACCCAACGAGCTTGAGCGCCTGAGCAGCCGTTTCAGCAAGGTCTGGCACAACTTCTGGACGCAAATGAAGGTGACCAAGCGCCTGACGTTTTTCACGGCCGGTTATTCGCAAATTGCGATTATCTTCCCCTTTATCGTGGCGGCCCCGCGCTACTTCGCGGGCAAGATCGAGTTGGGTGAGCTGATGCAAATCAACTCTGCCTTCGGCAATGTGCAAGAGAACTTCAGCTGGTTTATCGACGCCTACGTGACCTTGGCGGCGTGGCGCGCCACCTGTGATCGTCTGCTGAGCTTCCGTCAGGCCATGACCGACAACGAACAGCGTCAACCGGCGATTGATGTACAGGCCCAGGGTGGGGCATTAAGCGTCAATGACCTGAGCCTGGACCTGGCCGATGGCCGACCTTTGTTGCACGGGGCGAGCCTGAACGTGGCGCCCGGTGACCGGTTAATGCTCAGCGGTCGCTCCGGCAGCGGTAAAAGTACCTTGCTGCGCGCCATGGGCGGGCTTTGGCCGCAAGGCGGCGGGGCGATTCGAATGCCCCATGAGCGGGCGTTGTTCCTGCCGCAAAAACCTTACCTGCCGATTGGCACCTTGCGCGAGGCGCTGAGTTATCCACAGACCGGCGATACCTACCCGTCTGAGCGTTATGAAGAAGTGTTGCGCACCTGCCGCCTGGAACATCTGATCCCCAAGCTTGACGAGGCCAATCACTGGCAGCGAGTGTTGTCGGGCGGTGAACAGCAGCGTTTGGCGTTTGCCCGGGCACTGTTGTATCGCCCGCAATGGCTGTACATGGACGAAGCAACGTCAGCGATGGACGAAGAGGACGAGGCGCGGTTGTATCAGGCGCTTATCGATCAACTGCCGGGTCTGAGCATTGTCAGCGTGGGGCACCGCAGCAGCCTGGCGCGTTTTCATCCGCGGCATGTGCGGATTGAGTCGGGCCATTTAATGGCCCAGTAATGGGCCGACGCAGTGAAGGCGCGTAACCGGCCTGAGCGGTGTGATAACCGGTCATGGCTTGTTACGTGTGCGTGCTAGAGTGCCTGCCTCGCCTTTCGGAGCAGGTCATGAACCGCTTATTTCGCTGTGTTGCCCCTCTTTTGTTGACCGTCAGCTTGCCCTTGGCCGCAGCGCCCGCGGTTTCTTCGCCTGCCCATGCACAGTTTTTGCCCGCCGATGATTTGCAGTTGCGCAGCGAGAAGCCTGAGCAGCAGCAACTGATGCAGGTGACGTCGTATTCCGTGGTGGTGGGCAGTCAACGGCCCTCCAATCAGCAGCCGATTCCGGTCACGGCATCGTTGCTGGTGCGCTTGAAGGGCAAACCGTTGAGCCAGGGTGCGACCGTGCGCGAAGTGCTGATTTCGTTCGACGGTGAAAGCAAGAGCCTGAAAAAACCGGCTTTTGACAGTGAGAGCAAAACCCTGACGTTGTCTTACCCGCTGTCCCAATACCGCGTGGTGATGGATTTGTTGCGCAATGACATCGTCTATTGCCAGTTTTTGACCTATGCCAATGGCCATATTTGGGCTGACTTGCACACCGGCAGCGTGCGCGCGCGTTGAGCCTTGGGTAAACTGCGGCCCTCGTGAAGTATCAGCAGGCTGGAGTCGGACATGCGTAAAGATAAGAAGCAGTTGATTGGTGATGAGATTGGCGATGAGCAGATCAAGTTGTTCCTGGACTTTGAGCCTGTGGACGCGACGTCCCCTTCACTGCACAAATTGATCAAAGGTTATCGCGGTCTGCGTATCGACGACTTCGAACGCTTCCTGACCTTTTTCAAAGAGGCCGGCTACGATCTGGATGGCAAGGATGAGCACGGTCTGACCTTTGTCGAGATCATCAAAGACCAGCGCAATGCTGCCGAGTACATCGAACTCATCGAGGCTGCACGCGGCTGATCCAGCCTGTAGGAGCGAGCTTGCCTCGCGATCTTTCAGACGATCAAAAGATCGCGAGGCAAGCTCGCTC
>NZ_JBEOPQ010000077.1:0-20794 GCF_040310285.1 Pseudomonas sp. HY2-MNA-CIBAN-0224
GAGCTTGCCTCGCGATCTTTTGATCTTAAAAGATCGCGAGGCAAGCTCGCTCCTACAGTTACACCGGGCTGTTCTTCACTCACCCTCATCGAAGTAGTTGTTGATGAGCTTGACCAGTGCGTCGAGCGCTTCCTGTTCCTGCTCGCCTTCGGTCTTCAAATGGATCTTGGTGCCTTTGCCGGCAGCGAGCATCATCATGGCCATGATGCTCTTGCCGTCGACCATGGATTCAGGGGTACGACCCGCTCTTACCTGACACGGAAACTTCCCGGCGACGCCGACGAATTTTGCTGATGCCCGAGCGTGCAAGCCCAGTTTGTTGATGATTTCGATTTCCAGAGCAGGCATCGCGGGGTGGGTCCTTTCAAGTCAGGTCGCGGTGGCGGACCTGGACGTTCTTAAGAGTTTCTTGCAGGCATTTGCCAAGCCGCTCGGTCAGGTACACCGAGCGGTGGTGCCCGCCTGTGCAGCCGATAGCAATGGTCACATAAGCACGATTGCTGGCGGCAAAGCGGGGTAGCCATTTAAGCAGGTAGCTGGAGATGTCCTGAAACATCTCTTCAACATCCGGCTGTGCGGCGAGGTAATCCGCCACGGGTTGATCCAGGCCCGACTGTTCGCGCAGTTCTGGTTTCCAGTACGGGTTGGGCAGGCAGCGCACGTCAAACACCAGGTCAGCGTCTACCGGCATGCCGCGCTTGAAGCCAAACGATTCAATCAGGAACGCAGTGCCCGGTTCGGGCTTGTTCAGCAGGCGCAACTTGATCGTATCGCGCAACTGATACAGGTTCAGATTGGTGGTGTTGACGGTCAGGTCGGCGAGGTCGGCAATTGGCCCCAGCAAGTGGGTTTCATCGCGAATGGCTTCTGCCAGCGAGCGGCTTTCACTGCTCAGCGGGTGCCGACGACGGGTTTCCGAGAAGCGCTTGAGCAGGGTTTCTTCATCGGCATCCAGATACAGGACATCGCACTGGATATGCCGGTTGCGCACTTCTTCGAGCAATTGCGGAAAGCGTGACAGATGGCTCGGCAGGTTACGCGCATCAATGGAGACGGCGACCAGCGGTTGCGGTAATTCTGTATGGATCAGTGCGCGTTCCGCCAGCTCAGGCAGCAAGCCGGCCGGCAGGTTGTCGATGCAATAAAAACCGTTGTCTTCGAGGACTGCGAGGGCTGTACTTTTTCCGGAGCCGGAGCGTCCGCTGACAATGACTAAGCGCATGATTAATGACCGTTCTGTACGTCCAGAACAACCTGATACAACGCTTCGTTGCTGGGTGCGCTGCGCAATCTTTCACGCACGTCTTTGCGGTCGAGCATGCTGGCGATCTGCCGGAGCAGTTCCAGGTGCGCATCGGTAGCCGCTTGTGGCACCAGCAAAACGAACAAAAGGTCGACCGGTGCGCCATCGATGGCGTCGAAATCTATGGGTGCGTCCAGGTGCAGCAAGGCGCTGATGGGCGACTCGCAGCCAGCCAGACGGCAATGAGGTATTGCGATGCCGTTACCAAAACCGGTGGAGCCCAGTTTTTCACGGGCGATCAGCGCCTCAAACACTTTTTGCTCGTCCAGATCAGGTACTTCGCGGCTGATCAGTTGGGCAATCAGTTCGAGTGCGCGCTTTTTACTGCCGCCCGGCGCGTTCACCAGGGAACGGCCGGGGGTCAGGATAGTTTCAAGTCGAATCATGGTGATGGAGTATTAACGACCCGTTGCGCCCTGGAGCAGGCTTTGAGTCTTTTCCTTATGCTTTTTCAGTTGGCGATCAAGCTTCTCGTAGAGGCTGTCGATGGCGGCGTACATGTCTTCATTGACCGCATTGCCGACAACTTCTCCGCCGGGAATATTGAGAGTGGCTTCGATTTTCTGTTGAAGCTTTTCAACAGAGAGGATCACCTGCACGTTGGTGATTTTGTCGTAGTGACGTTCCAGACGTGCGAGTTTGTCATTGATCGAATCGCGCAGCGCTTGGGTGACTTCCAGATGTTGTCCACTGATGTTGACTTGCATACAGTTTCTCCTTCTGTTGCCATTGCATAAAGTGACAGGCCGAAGCGCCTGCCACTGAAACGCTGTGACCCGTACTTACATCAAACGCTTGCGTTCGCTCGAAGGCGCAATCCCAAGGGATTCGCGGTACTTGGCGACGGTGCGACGGGCCACCTGAATGCCTTGTGCCTCCAGTAAACCAGCGATCTTGCTGTCACTCAACGGCTTTTTCTGATTTTCAGCGGCGACCAGTTTTTTGATGATCGCGCGGATCGCGGTGGACGAGCATTCACCGCCTTCCGAGGTGCTGACGTGGCTGGAAAAAAAGTACTTCAATTCATATATACCGCGCGGGGTATGCATGAATTTTTGTGTGGTGACGCGCGAAATCGTTGATTCGTGCATGCCGACCGCTTCTGCGATGTCATGCAGTACCAGCGGCTTCATGGCCTCATCGCCATATTCCAGAAAGCCACGCTGATGCTCGACGATTTGGGTCGCTACTTTCATCAGTGTTTCATTGCGGCTCTGCAGGCTTTTGATAAACCAGCGGGCTTCTTGCAACTGGTTGCGCATGAAGGTGTTGTCGGCGCTGGTGTCGGCACGGCGCACGAAGCCTGCGTATTGCGGGTTGACCCGCAGGCGTGGCACCGATTCCTGGTTCAGCTCGACCAGCCAGCGGTCGTTGTCCTTGCGAACGATGACGTCAGGAACCACGTATTCCGCTTCGCTGGACTCGATCTGCGAACCCGGACGCGGGTTGAGGCTTTGTACCAGTTCAATGACCTGGCGCAGCTCGTCTTCCTTGAGCTTCATGCGCCGCATCAGTTGGCTGTAGTCACGCGCGCCGAGCAAGTCGATGTAGTCGGTGACCAGGCGCTTGGCTTCATCGATCCAGGGCGTCTTGGCGGGCAACTGGCGCAGTTGCAGCAGCAAGCACTCGCCCAGGTTGCGGGCGCCAATGCCGGCTGGCTCAAATTGTTGAATGCGGTGCAAGACGGCTTCGATCTCGTCGAGTTCGATATCGAGCTCCGGATCAAAGGCTTCCAGAATTTCTTCGAGTGTTTCGTCGAGGTAACCCTGGTTGTTGATGCAGTCGATGAGTGTCACAGCGATCAGGCGATCGGTGTCCGACATCGGTGCCAGGTTCAATTGCCACAACAGATGGCTTTGCAGGCTTTCGCCGGCCGAGGTACGGGTGGTGAAGTCCCACTCGTCATCATCGCTGCTGGGCAGGCTGCTGGCGCTAGTCTGGTAGATGTCTTCCCAGGCCGTATCGACCGGCAGTTCGTTGGGGATACGCTCGCTCCAGTCGCCGTCTTCCAGGTTGTCCACGGTAGGGGCGGACTCTTGCTGGTAGGAAGGCTCCTGAATATCGCTGTTGGGTTTTTGCTCGATGTTGTCAGCCAGAGGGTCCGAGTTGTCGAAGTCGTCGCCTTCTTCCTGGCGTTCGAGCATCGGATTGGATTCCAGGGCCTCCTGGATTTCCTGTTGAAGGTCCAGGGTCGACAGTTGGAGCAAACGGATGGCCTGTTGCAGCTGAGGCGTCATCGTCAGCTGCTGGCCCATTCTCAAGACTAGCGATGGTTTCATGGCAGGGGCTTAACACCTTATTCGCCGGCGCGCATGGCGCCATCCACTACAGGGCGCGTGAGCGCCAAACTTAAGCAAATTATATGCCTGAAAGCGGGGCGTTTGCCTAGGGGGCATTTTTAATAAGTTTGTGCTAGGGCGGCAATCTGCGGCAGGGCGCCACTTGAAGGATTCGGCAACATGGGCGGTTGCCGGGTGCTTCAAATGGCGCTCAGTGTGCAGCTTTAGAGGCGGAACTCGTGGCCTAGATACACTTCTCGCACCAACTTGTTGGCGAGAATCGTTTCAGCATCGCCTTCAGCGATCAATTGACCGTCGTTGACGATGTAGGCTGTTTCGCAAATATCGAGCGTCTCACGGACGTTGTGGTCAGTGATCAGCACGCCAATGCCTTTGGCCTTGAGGTGGTGAATGATTTGCTTGATATCGCCCACCGAGATGGGGTCAACGCCTGCAAAAGGTTCATCGAGCAGGATGAACTTGGGGTTGGTCGCCAGGGCACGGGCGATTTCTACACGGCGACGCTCACCGCCGGACAGGCTCATGCCGAGGTTGTCGCGGATGTGATTGATATGGAACTCCTGCAGCAGGCTTTCCAGCTCTTTGCGGCGACCAGCCTTGTCGAGTTCTTTGCGAGTCTCAAGAATCGCCATGATGTTATCGGCGACCGACAGCTTGCGGAAGATCGACGCTTCTTGCGGCAGGTAGCCGATACCGGCGCGTGCGCGACCGTGCATGGGCTGGTGGCTGACATCCAGGTCGTCAATCAGCACACGGCCCTGATCGGCTTGTACCAGGCCGACGATCATGTAGAAGCAGGTGGTTTTGCCCGCGCCGTTAGGCCCGAGCAAGCCGACGATCTGCCCGCTGTCGATCGACAGGCTGACATCGCGTACCACTTGGCGACTCTTGTAGCTTTTAGCCAGATGCTGGGCTTTCAGGGTTGCCATTACTGGGCCTTCTGCTGGTCGGTTTTACTCTTCGGCTGGATCACCATGTCAATGCGTGGACGAGGCGCAGTGACGTTCGTGCCATTGGCCCGGCCGGCATTGGCGACTTGCTTCACGGTGTCGTAGACGATCTTCTCGCCTTCGGTCGTGTTGCCTTCGTTGATGACTTTAGCCTTGTCGATCAGCACGATGCGGTTTTGCGGCGCGTGATATTGAATCGTCACGGCGTACGCCTGAACCGGTTTCGGATCACCGACTTTTTGCAGTTGTTCGAAATACGCCAGATTGCCGACCGAGGTCACCACGTCAATATCGCCCGCTGCGGTGCGGGTAAGGGTGACGGTGTTACCGGTAATTTTCATGGACCCTTGGGTGATGATCACATCGCCCTTGTAAGTCGCAACGCCTTGCTTGTCATCCAGTTGGGCTTCGTCGGCCTGGATACGGATAGGCTGCTTGTTGTCATCCGGCAGAGCCCAGGCGCTCGCGCTTCCCAGTGCTGCGCTCAGGCTGAGCAATAAAGGGAGGGTTTTAACGAGACTCATACTGTCCTCTTACGTTGGACAGCAGGTCCATCCTGCCGTCTTTCAAATATGCTTTCATTCCCTTACCAGTCGTCACACCACCGGCGCCGTCGATTCTAACGTCTCGGTCGGTCTGCGCATATTCCTTCTGCGGGAATACAGTCATGCGGGTCGTGGTAATAATCGTAGTGCGGTTTTTATCGTCGGTGCGTGCAACGCGCACAGAATCGATGAGTTCGACCTGAGTACCGTCCGGGTTAACTTCGCCGCGCTCGCTCTGAACGTGCCACGGGAAGGGTGTGCCGCGGAAAATTTGCATGTCTGGCTTGGTCATTAATGTGACTTCAGAAGCCTGCAAATGTTCGACCTTGTCAGATGTCAGCTCATATTGCAGCTTGCCATCGGGCAAGAACTGCAAGCTGTGAGCATTGATTGCGTAATAGTCGATAGCGGTGTCATCGACAGGCGCAACAGGCTTGTCGAGAAAGCGCTCCGGGCTGATATTCCAGTAGCCAACGGCCGCAAACAGCGCGGCAATGACTGCGAATAACAGAGTGTTGCGAATCTTTTTACTCAGCATAAAACGCTCTATAAGTAGGCGGCGAGGGCTGCGTCAAGGCGCCCTTGAGCGCGCAGGATCAGCTCGCAAAATTCGCGGGCGGCACCTTCGCCACCGCGTGCCTGGGTAGTGCCGTGGGCGTGCTCGCGAACAAAACCGGCAGCGTTGGCCACCGCCATGCCCAGGCCGACCCGGCGTATGACGGGCAGGTCGGGCAGGTCGTCACCCAAGTAGGCAACCTGTTCATAGCTTAGGCCGAGTTGGCCGAGAAGCTCGTCCAATACCACCAATTTATCTTCGCGCCCCTGATAGAGGTGCGGGATGCCCAGGTTTTGTGCGCGCCGTTCAACGACCGGGGTCTTGCGACCACTGATGATTGCGGTCTGCACACCGCCAGCCATCAGCATCTTGATGCCTTGGCCGTCCAGAGTGTTGAAGGTCTTGAATTCGCTGCCGTCTTCGAGGAAGTACAGGCGACCGTCGGTCAGTACGCCGTCGACGTCAAAAACAGCGAGTTTGATGTGTTTGCCACGCTCAAGCAGATCGCTGGTCATTACATTACTCCTGCGCGCAACAAGTCGTGCATGTTCAAGGCGCCCACCGGGCGATCATCCTTGTCGACCACGACCAGCGAGCTGATCTTGTGGTCTTCCATGATTTTCAAGGCTTCTGCGGCCAGCATGTCGGCCTTGGCCGTTTTGCCGTGCGGCGTCATGACCGAGTCGATGGTTGCATTGCGAATGTCGATTTCGCGGTCCAGGGTGCGGCGCAAGTCACCGTCAGTGAAGATCCCGGCCAGTCGCCCGTCTTCTTCAACGATAACGGTCATGCCAAGGCCTTTGCGGGTCATTTCCATCAAGGCGTCTTTAAGCAAGGTGCCGCGGACCACGTTTGGCAGTTCATCGCCAGAGTGCATCACGTTGTCGACTTTCAGCAGCAGGCGACGGCCCAGGGCGCCACCGGGGTGCGAGAAGGCAAAGTCTTCTGCGGTAAAGCCGCGTGCTTCAAGCAATGCCACGGCCAGGGCGTCGCCCATGACCAGTGCTGCGGTGGTCGAGGAAGTCGGCGCCAGGTTCAGTGGGCAGGCTTCGTGGGCAACATGAACGTTGAGGTTCACCTCGGCGGCTTTGGCCAGCGTCGAGTTCGGGTTGCCGGTCACGCTGATCAGCTTGATGCCCAGGCGCTTGATCAGTGGCAGCAGGGTCACGATTTCGGCCGTTGTGCCGGAGTTCGACAAGGCCAGAATGATGTCATCGCTGGTGATCATGCCCATGTCGCCATGGCTGGCTTCTGCGGGATGAACAAAAAAAGCCGTGGTGCCGGTGCTGGCCAGGGTGGCGGCAATCTTATTGCCGACATGCCCCGATTTGCCCATGCCGACCACGACAACCCGGCCTTTACTTGCCAGAATCATCTCGCAAGCGCGTACGAAATCAGCGTCGATATGAGCCAGCAAACCTTCGACGGCTTCCAGTTCAAGACGGATAGTACGGTGGGCAGATTGAATCAGGTCGCTGGATTGGCTCATGTTTGAAGTCGGGTAGCCTGAGAAAAGGCGACGATTATAGCGGTTATGCGCAATTCCCTCACGCTTGATCGTGATGCTTTGTTGCGCCAGGTTACAAGTCAGTGTCAGGACTGCGGTTAATTTGGCATTTATTAACTGTCTGGAACCTGTGAGGGCACTCCTTCGGTCTTGGGCGGTCTGTATCAGCAGTGCTATAGTTCGCCGCCAGTTCGGCCCGCTCAGGAGCGCGAGCTTCTTAATAAGAAGCATGGTGTCCGGGTGAGAGGCAGAAGCTGCATCGCAAGGAGTTTAGATGAGCGCCGATAACGCCTACGCGGTCGAGCTGAAGGGAGTGTCCTTCAAGCGCGGTTCGCGCAGCATCTTCAATAATGTCGATATTCGAATTCCGCGTGGCAAAGTCACGGGAATCATGGGCCCGTCCGGCTGCGGCAAGACTACCCTGTTACGTTTGATGGGCATGCAACTGCGTCCCAGCAGCGGCGAAGTGTGGGTCAATGGCCAGAATCTGCCGACCCTGTCACGCAGCGACCTGTTCGATGCGCGCAAGCACATGGGCGTTTTGTTCCAGAGTGGCGCGTTGTTCACCGACCTGGACGTGTTCGAAAACGTAGCGTTCCCGCTGCGGGTTCACACCCAACTGCCAGAAGACATGATCCGCGACATCGTGCTGCTTAAATTGCAGGCCGTGGGGCTGCGCGGGGCAATCGATCTGATGCCCGATGAGCTGTCGGGCGGCATGAAGCGTCGGGTAGCTTTGGCGCGTGCGATTGCCATGGATCCGCAGATCCTGATGTATGACGAACCCTTTGTTGGCCAGGACCCGATTGCCATGGGGGTTCTGGTGCGGCTGATCCGTCTGCTCAACGATGCGTTGGGCATCACCAGCATTGTGGTGTCCCACGACCTGGCAGAGACGGCGAGTATTTCTGACTATCTGTATGTCGTCGGCGATGGTCAGGTGCTGGGGCAGGGCACGCCAGAAGAACTGATGAATGCGGATAACCCGCGCATTCGTCAATTCATGAACGGCGATCCGGACGGCCCGGTCCCGTTCCATTTTCCGGCGTCGGACTACCGAACCGATCTTCTGGGGAAGCGTTAATGCCCAAAAAATCAATGATTGACCGAATCGGGTTATTCGGCAGAGCCGGGATCGACATGGTCTCGGTACTGGGCCGTTCGACCATCTTCCTGTTCCATGCATTGCTGGGGCGTGGCGGCATTGGCGGCGGGTTTGGGCTGTTGCTCAAACAACTGCACTCTGTGGGCGTCATGTCGCTGGTCATCATCGTGGTGTCCGGTATTTTTATCGGCATGGTGCTGGCGCTGCAGGGCTTCAGTATTTTGTCCAGCTACGGCTCCGAGCAGGCGGTAGGGCAAATGGTTGCCTTGACCCTGTTGCGTGAGCTGGGGCCGGTGGTGACTGCCTTGCTGTTCGCAGGGCGTGCCGGGTCGGCACTGACCGCCGAAATCGGCAACATGAAATCAACCGAACAGTTGTCCAGCCTGGAAATGATCGGTGTTGACCCGCTCAAATACATCATTGCGCCACGTTTGTGGGCCGGGTTCATTTCCCTGCCGGTGCTGGCGATGATTTTCAGCGTGGTCGGGATCTGGGGCGGTTCGTGGGTGGCAGTCGACTGGCTGGGTGTCTACGACGGTTCCTACTGGGCCAACATGCAGAACAGTGTGACCTTCAGTGGTGACGTGATTAACGGGATCATCAAAAGCATCGTGTTTGCTTTTGTAGTGACCTGGATAGCTGTGTTTCAAGGTTATGACTGCGAGCCCACATCAGAGGGGATCAGCCGTGCCACTACCAAAACCGTGGTGTATGCCTCTCTGGCAGTCCTCGGGTTGGACTTCATTTTGACTGCCTTGATGTTTGGAGATTTCTGATGCAAAACCGCACCATGGAAATCGGTGTCGGCCTGTTCCTGCTGGCTGGCATCCTGGCTTTACTGTTACTTGCCCTGCGAGTCAGTGGGCTGTCGCCGACTGCCAGCACGGACACCTACAAACTCTATGCCTACTTTGACAACATCGCCGGTCTGACTGTGCGCGCCAAAGTCACCATGGCAGGCGTCACCATCGGCAAGGTCACGGCAATTGACCTGGACCGTGACAACTTCACGGCACGCGTCACCCTGCAAGTGGAAAAGGATGTGAATAACCTGCCGACGGACTCGACAGCGTCTATCCTCACAGCCGGGCTGTTAGGCGAGAAGTACATCGGTATCAGCGTGGGCGGGGATGACGTTGTGCTCAAGGATGGCGGCACCATTCACGACACGCAATCGTCGCTGGTCCTCGAAGACCTGATCGGCAAGTTCCTCATGAACACTGTTAGCAAAGAAGCCAAATAAGGAGCCTTAAGATGATTTCTCTCTTGCGCCGTGGCCTGCTGGTAATGTTGGCGGCGGCTTTGCCGATGATGGCGAGTGCTGCGCCGGGTCAGTCTCCCCATGACATCGTGACCGACACCACCACTCGACTGCTGGCTGACCTGTCCGCCAACAAAGAAAAATACAAAGCAAGCCCGACCGAGTTTTACGATGCCCTGAACAACATCGTTGGGCCGGTTGTGGACGTTGACGGTGTTTCCAAAAGCATCATGACCGTCAAGTATTCGCGCAGGGCCACCCCCGCACAGATGCAGCGCTTTCAGGACAACTTCAAGCGCAGCCTGATCCAGTTTTACGGCAACGCCTTGCTTGAGTTCAAGAACGAGGGCATCAGCGTCGGTGACGCCAAGCAACAGACCAATGGCGATAATGTCTCTGTACCGATGACGGTCAAAGGTGCCAATGGTGCGGTTTACCCTGTTTCCTACACGCTGACCCAAGTGGATGGCGAGTGGAAAGTACGTAACGTCATCATCAACGGTATCAACATCGGCAAGTTGTTCCGTGATCAGTTCGCCGATGCCATGCAGCGCAACGGCAATGATCTGGACAAGACCATTGATGGCTGGGCCGGCGAAGTTGCCAAGGCCAAGGAAAAAACCGACGAGAAGTTGAGCCAATGAGTGACGCCGCCATTACCCTGGCTGGCGAAAGCGAGCTGCGCCTGAGTGGCGTACTCGACTATCAGACCGGCCCGCGCTTGCGCAAAGAAGGCCAGGCCTTGATCAAAAAGGCCTTGGCCAAAGCCCTGGTGGTGGATTGCTCGGCGGTCACCAAGTCCAGCAGCGTGGGCTTGTCCCTGCTGCTGTGCTACATCCGTGACGCGCAAACCCTGAACAAGCCAATGAGCATCACCGGTTTGCCCGAAGACATGCGTGAAATCGCTAAAGTTTCGGGTCTGACCGAGTTGCTGGCACATCATTAATAGCCACTTATAAAAAAGCCCCCCGTCAGAGTCCTGTTATACGGGGTTCGCAGGCGCGGGGCTTTTTTGTATGATGGCCGACCCGCGCGCGTTAGGCGCCGATTGAGGTTGAGCATGCAGGCCGTAGAAGTTAAGAGCTTTCTTGAAGAGAAGCTGCCTGAAATCCAGGTAGAAGTTGAAGGCGAAGGCTGCAACTTTCAGCTGAACGTGATTAGTGACGAGCTGGCGGCCTTGAGCCCGGTCAAACGTCAACAAAGCATCTATACCCATTTGAACCCGTGGATCGCTGATGGCAGCATCCATGCGGTGACTATGAAATTCTTCAGCCGCGCGGCATGGGCCGAGCGCACCTGAGCCCCCTTGGCGTCGAGATTGTTATGGATAAATTGATTATTACCGGCGGTGCCCGTCTTGATGGCGAAATCCGTATTTCCGGTGCGAAGAACTCTGCTTTGCCGATTCTGGCTGCGACCTTGCTGTGCAATGGCCCGGTCACGGTTGGCAACCTGCCGCATTTGCATGACATCACCACCATGATCGAGCTGTTCGGTCGCATGGGCATTGAGCCGGTGATCGACGAGAAGCTCAGCGTCGAAATCAACCCGAACACCATCAAGACCCTGGTTGCACCGTACGAGTTGGTGAAAACCATGCGTGCGTCGATCCTGGTACTGGGCCCGATGGTTGCACGCTTCGGTGAAGCCGAAGTTGCCCTGCCTGGCGGTTGCGCCATTGGCTCGCGTCCAGTCGACCTGCACATCCGTGGCCTCGAAGCCATGGGCGCAGTGATTGACGTCGAAGGTGGCTACATCAAGGCCAAGGCGCCAGAAGGCGGCTTGCGCGGTGCCAACTTCTTCTTTGATACCGTCAGCGTAACCGGTACTGAAAACATCATGATGGCCGCAGCTCTGGCCAATGGCCGCAGCGTATTGCAGAACTCTGCGCGCGAGCCTGAAGTCGTTGACCTGGCCAACTTCCTGAACGCCATGGGCGCCAAGGTAAGCGGCGCTGGCACTGACACCATCACCATTGATGGCGTTAAAGAGCTGCACCCGGCAACTTACCGCGTGATGCCGGACCGTATCGAAACCGGTACTTACCTGGTGGCTGCCGCTGTGACCGGCGGTCGCGTGAAGGTCAAGGACACCGATCCGACCATCCTCGAAGCCGTCCTTGAGAAGCTCAAGGAAGCGGGCGCCGAGATCACCACCGGCGAAGACTGGATCGAGCTGAACATGCACGGCAAACGCCCGAAGGCGGTCAACGTGCGTACGGCTCCGTACCCGGCGTTCCCGACGGACATGCAAGCGCAGTTCATTTCGCTCAACGCCATTGCCGAAGGCACCGGTGCAGTGATCGAAACCATCTTCGAAAACCGCTTCATGCACGTTTACGAACTGCACCGCATGGGCGCCAAGATCCAGGTAGAAGGCAACACCGCCATCGTCACCGGCACTGAAACGCTCAAAGGCGCGCCCGTCATGGCCACCGACCTGCGTGCTTCGGCCAGCCTGGTTATTTCGGCACTGGTTGCTGAAGGCGACACCCTGATCGACCGCATCTACCACATAGACCGTGGCTACGAGTGCATCGAAGAAAAACTGCAAATGCTGGGTGCCAAAATCCGCCGCGTTCCGGGCTAGTTTTGGGTTTGGCATCATGGGCACAGGGATCGTGTCCAGCTGCCAGGTGACGTAAGCGCTCCCACGCGTTACCTTACCTGGCCTTGAATCGTTCAAGTCGAGCTTGATATCAGGCTCGATGCATGTCCGGCGCCGATTGCGCCGGGCATAAGTACCCTGATAAGGACTTACGTTTCCCATGTTGACCATTGCACTGTCCAAGGGCCGTATCCTTGACGACACCCTGCCGCTTCTGGCTGAAGCAGGCATTGTGCCGACCGAGAATCCGGACAAAAGCCGCAAGCTGATCATCCCGACCTCCCAGCCGGATGTCCGTCTGCTGATCGTCCGTGCCACCGATGTACCAACGTATGTCGAGCATGGTGCCGCCGACCTCGGTGTCGCGGGCAAAGATGTGCTGATGGAATACGGCGGCCAGGGCCTTTACGAGCCGCTGGACCTTCAGATTGCCCAATGCAAGCTGATGACAGCCGGTGCTGTCGGCGCCGCCGAACCTAAAGGCCGCCTGCGCGTTGCCACCAAGTTCGTCAATATCGCCAAGCGTTACTACGCCGAACAAGGCCGTCAGGTCGACATCATCAAGCTTTACGGCTCGATGGAACTGGCTCCGCTGATCGGCTTGGCCGACAAAATCATCGACGTCGTCGATACCGGTAACACCCTGCGTGCCAACGGCCTTGAGCCACAAGATTTCATCGCCGCCATCAGTTCCCGTCTGGTGGTCAACAAAGCGTCGATGAAAATGCAGCACGCCCGCATTCAAGCCCTGATCGATACCCTGCGCAAAGCAGTCGAGTCTCGACACCGCGGCTGACACACCTGCGCGACCCTGGATCCAGCATCTTTACGTCGCGCCCATCCATCCGTGTAATAGCCAGAAATTTCAGGTACCCACGCGGATGGCTTGGTAGTCTTGCCGTGCCTGATACTTGCATCCCTTAATTCCAAGCAAACGCCCATTACCGAGGCCCTCGCTATGACCGCTCCCACTGCAATTCGCCGACTCAACGCTGCTGACCCGGATTTCGCGCAGCATCTGGATCATCTGCTGAGCTGGGAAAGTGTGTCTGACGACTCGGTCAACCAGCGTGTGCTCGACATCATCAAAGCCGTTCGCGAGCGTGGCGATGCCGCGTTGGTAGAGTTCACCCAGCGTTTTGACGGCTTGAGCGTTAACTCCATGGCCGACTTGATCCTGCCGCGTGAGCGCCTGGAACTGGCCTTGACCCGCATCACCGCCGCGCAGCGTGAAGCGCTGGAAAAAGCCGCACAGCGTGTGCGCAGCTACCACGAAAAACAGAAGCAAGACTCCTGGAGCTACACCGAAGCCGACGGCACCGTGCTGGGGCAGAAGGTCAC
Source organism: Pseudomonas sp. HY2-MNA-CIBAN-0224 (assembly GCF_040310285.1). Classification (NCBI taxonomy): domain Bacteria; kingdom Pseudomonadati; phylum Pseudomonadota; class Gammaproteobacteria; order Pseudomonadales; family Pseudomonadaceae; genus Pseudomonas; species Pseudomonas sp. HY2-MNA-CIBAN-0224. Next base: position 13,476 of record NZ_JBEOPQ010000077.1, read on the forward strand.
GCCACTGGACCGCGCCGGTCTGTACGTGCCGGGCGGCAAAGCGTCGTATCCGTCTTCTGTGTTGATGAACGCGATCCCGGCCAAAGTGGCAGGCGTTGGCGAAGTGGTTATGGTCGTGCCAACGCCGCGTGGCGAAATCAACGAGCTGGTACTCGCTGCTGCCTGCATTGCCGGGGTTGATCGGGTGTTCACTATCGGTGGTGCCCAAGCCGTTGCAGCGTTGGCCTATGGCACTGAAAGCGTGCCGCAAGTCGACAAGGTGGTCGGGCCGGGCAACATCTACGTGGCCACCGCCAAGCGCCATGTATTTGGCCAGGTGGGGATCGACATGATCGCCGGGCCTTCGGAAATCCTCGTGGTCTGCGACGGCCTGACCGACCCGGACTGGATCGCCATGGACCTGTTCTCCCAGGCCGAGCACGACGAAGACGCGCAAGCGATTCTGGTCAGCCCGGATGCCGAGTTCCTCGACAAAGTGGCCGCCAGCATCGCCAAATTGCTGCCGACTATGGAACGTGCCGACATCATCAACACCTCAATCAATGGCCGTGGCGCGTTGATTCTGGTGAATGACATGCAGCAGGCCATGGACGTTGCCAACCGCATTGCCCCGGAACACCTGGAGCTGTCGGTGGCAGACCCGCAAGCCTGGTTGCCGCAGATCCGTCACGCCGGGGCGATTTTCATGGGCCGTCACACCTCCGAAGCTCTGGGCGATTACTGCGCAGGCCCGAACCACGTATTGCCGACGTCGGGTACCGCACGTTTCTCGTCGCCGCTGGGTGTGTACGACTTCCAGAAGCGCTCATCGATCATTTTTTGCTCGGAGCAGGGCGCTTCTGACCTGGGCAAAACCGCTTCGATTCTGGCCCGTGGCGAGTCGTTGACCGGCCACGCCCGCAGTGCTGAATACCGGATCATCGCCGACACCGAACAGGGGCAATAAGCATGAGCAAATTCTGGAGTTCGTTCGTTAAAGAGCTGGTGCCCTACGTGCCGGGGGAGCAGCCAAAACTGACCAAACTGGTCAAGCTCAACACCAACGAGAACCCTTACGGGCCATCGCCCAAAGCGCTGGCTGCGATGCAGGCCGAAGTTAACGACAACCTGCGTCTGTACCCGGATCCGAACAGCGACTTGCTCAAGCAGGCGGTGGCCGAGTATTACGGCGTACAGACCAACCAGGTGTTTCTCGGCAACGGTTCTGACGAAGTGCTGGCGCACATCTTCAATGGCCTGTTGCAGCACGACAAACCGCTGTTGTTCCCGGACATCAGCTACAGCTTCTACCCGGTGTACTGCGGCCTCTATGGCATCGAGTTCGACGCGGTGCCGCTGGATGAGCAGTTCCAGATCCAGCCCGCAGACTACGCCAAGCCCAATGGCGGCATCATCTTCCCGAACCCCAACGCGCCGACGGGCTGGTTGCTGGCGCTGGACGCCATTGAGCAGATGCTCAAGGCCAGCCCGGACTCAGTGGTTGTGGTGGACGAAGCCTACATCGACTTTGGTGGTGAAACCGCCATCAGCCTGGTGGACCGCTATCCGAACCTGCTGGTGACCCAAACCCTGTCCAAATCGCGCTCGCTGGCCGGTTTGCGGGTGGGCCTGGCGGTGGGCCATCCTGACCTGATCGAGGCCTTGGAGCGGATTAAAAACAGCTTCAACTCCTACCCGCTGGACCGCATCGCCATCGTCGGCGCGGCTGCGGCTTTTGCCGATCGTGACTACTTCGCGCAGACCTGTCAGGCGGTCATCGACAGCCGCGAGCACGTGGTCGGTCAGTTGAAGGCGTTGGGTTTTGAAGTGCTGCCGTCGGCGGCGAACTTTATCTTCGCCCGCCACCCGGAACACGATGCGGCAGCACTGGCGGCCAAATTGCGTGAACAGGGCGTGATCGTGCGCCACTTCAAGCAACTGCGCATCGCCCAGTTCCTGCGCATCAGCATTGGCACGCCAGAGCAGAACGCGGCGCTGATTGAAGGGTTGTCAGATATTTAACTAACGACCTGTAGGAGCGAGCTTGCCTCGCGATCTTTTAAGATCAAAAGATCGCGAGCAAGCTCGCTCCTACAGAGGGGTGTTTACTTCTCGGTATGCGCCGGCTGTTCTTGCTGTGGCCGCAGGCCCACTTCGGCGGTGAGCTTGAGCTCTTTGCCATTACGCAAGACCAGAATCGCCACCTTGTCTGAAGGCTTGATGCGGGCCACCTGGTTCATCGAGCGACGACCATCGTTGGCCGGTTCGCCGTCAATGCTCAGGATCACATCACCCAGTTGCATACCGGCTTTTTGCGCCGGGCCATCACGGAAAATCCCCGCGACGACAATCCCCGGGCGTCCATTCATGCCAAACGACTCGGCCAGGTCCGGCGTCAGTGACTGAACTTCAATCCCCAGCCAGCCACGGATCACCTGGCCGTGCTCGATAATCGACTTCATGACTTCCATCGCCAGGTTGATCGGGATCGCAAAGCCAATACCTTGCGAGCCACCCGACTCGGAGAAGATCGCGGTGTTGATGCCGGTCAGGTTTCCGTTGGCATCCACCAGCGCGCCGCCCGAGTTGCCGGGGTTGATCGCGGCATCGGTCTGGATAAAGTCTTCGTAGTTGTTCAAGCCCAACTGGTTACGCCCGGTGGCGCTGATGATGCCCATGGTGGTGGTTTGACCCACACCAAACGGGTTACCAATGGCCAGCGCGATGTCACCGATGCGCAAGGCGTCAGAGCGACCAATGGTGATCGAGGGCAGGTTTTTCAGGTCAATCTTGAGCACGGCCAAGTCAGTTTCAGGGTCGCTGCCGATCATGCGGGCCAGGGTTTCGCGACCGTCCTTGAGCGCCACGACAATCTGGTCAGCACCCGCCACCACGTGGTTGTTGGTCAGCAAATAGCCTTCCGGGCTCATGATCACGCCCGAACCGAGGCTCGATTCCATACGCTTTTGTTTGGGCGCGTTGTTGCCGAAAAAGCGTCGGAACTGCGGATCTTCAAACAGCGGGCTGGCGTTTTTGTTCACCACTTTGGTGGTGTACAGGTTGGCGACTGCCGGGGCTGCGCGGGTCACGGCGTCGGCATAGGTTACAGGGCCTTGCTGCACATAACTGGTGCGCGGGGCTTGTTGCAGATTAACGTCCAGCGTCGGCAGGCCAACCCACTCTGGATAGCGTTGAATAATCAGCAAAGCGATAAGCACGCCGGCCAGCAATGGCCAGCCAAAAAAACGCAAAGCCTTGAACATTGAACTTAATCCTGAAGGTTGCAGAGCCACCATGACGGCCCATAATGGCGGCCATTATACGAGTGCCCGAGCGCCTCTGAACGCTATATTTAGGAGTCTTTTATGGCTGTCGCCCTGAGCACGCTGGTAGAAGAAGCAAATCGTTACCTGAACAGCGCTGCAATCAGCGATTACTGCCCCAACGGCCTGCAAGTCGAAGGCCGCCCGCAAGTAGTGCGAATTGTGAGCGGGGTCACTGCCAGCCAGGCGTTGCTGGATGCTGCGGTCGAGGCTGAGGCCGACCTGATCCTGGTGCATCACGGCTACTTCTGGAAGGGCGAAGACCCGTGCGTCACCGGCATGAAGCAGCGTCGCCTGAAAACCCTGCTCAAGCACGATATCAGCTTGCTGGCCTACCACTTACCACTCGACCTGCACCCTGAGGTGGGTAATAACGTGCAATTGGCGCGGCAACTGGACATTACCGTTGAAGGCCCGCTGGACCCGGCCAACAACAAAGTCGTGGGGTTGGTGGGGTCATTGGCCGAACCGATGACTGCCCGCGATTTTGCCCGCCGTGTCCAGGAAGCGCTGGGGCGTGAGCCGTTGCTGATCGAAGGCAGCGACATGATTCGCCGCGTGGGCTGGTGCACCGGCGGCGGCCAGGGCTATATCGACCAGGCAGTGCTGGCGGGCGTTGATCTGTACTTGAGCGGCGAAGCGTCCGAACAAACCTTCCATAGTGCGCGGGAAAACGACATCAGCTTCATCGCTGCCGGCCACCACGCCACCGAGCGTTACGGCGTACAGGCGCTGGGCGATTACCTGGCGCGACGCTTTGCCCTGGAACACCTGTTCATCGACTGCCCCAACCCGATTTAAAACTCTGGCAAACATCTGTAGCCGCTGCCGAAGGCTGCGATAAGGGCCGCAGGGCCTTCGCTTTTAACCCCAAAAGCAGGGCTGCTGCGCAACCCATCGCAGCCTGCGGCAGCGGCTGCAGTGGGCGGGGCGGCCAAACCTGGTGATCTATTCTTAGATCGTTTAGGTCTACTTGGCGCCCTCAATAGAAGTAGGCGCTGTGCTAGCATTCGACCCTCGAACACGGCCCGCAGGCCGTTAATAAGATAGCTTTCGTGAGTAGCCATGGTCGACAAACTGACGCACCTGAAACAGTTGGAGGCGGAGAGCATCCATATCATTCGCGAGGTGGCCGCCGAGTTCGATAACCCGGTGATGCTGTACTCCATTGGTAAAGATTCTGCCGTAATGCTGCACCTTGCCCGCAAGGCATTTTTCCCTGGCAAGCTGCCGTTTCCGGTGATGCATGTCGATACCCAGTGGAAATTCCAGGAGATGTACAGCTTTCGCGACAAGATGGTTGCCGAGCTGGGCCTGGACCTCATCACTCACGTAAACCCTGACGGCGTGGCGCAAGGGATCAACCCCTTCACCCACGGCAGCGCCAAGCACACCGACATCATGAAAACCGAGGGCCTGAAACAGGCGCTCGACAAGCACGGTTTTGATGCTGCCTTCGGTGGTGCCCGTCGCGACGAAGAAAAGTCCCGTGCCAAAGAGCGCGTGTACTCGTTCCGTGACAGCAAACACCGCTGGGACCCAAAAAACCAGCGCCCCGAGTTGTGGAACGTCTACAACGGCAACGTCAACAAGGGCGAGTCGATTCGCGTGTTCCCGTTGTCCAACTGGACCGAACTCGACATCTGGCAGTACATCTACCTTGAAGGCATCCCGATCGTGCCGCTGTACTTCGCGGCTGAGCGTGAAGTCATCGAGAAGAACGGCACACTGATCATGATCGACGACGATCGCATCCTTGAGCACCTGTCTGACGAAGACAAGGCGCGCATCGTCAAGAAAAAGGTCCGCTTCCGTACTCTTGGCTGCTACCCGCTGACTGGCGCGGTAGAGTCCGAGGCAGAAACCCTGACCGACATTATCCAGGAAATGCTCCTGACGCGAACTTCCGAGCGCCAGGGCCGAGTCATCGATCACGATGGCGCAGGCTCGATGGAAGATAAAAAACGTCAAGGTTATTTCTAAGGGGTTGTCATGTCGCACGTATCTGATTTGATCAGCGAGGACATCCTCGCCTACCTGGGCCAGCACGAGCGCAAAGAGATGTTGCGCTTTCTGACCTGCGGCAACGTCGATGACGGTAAGAGCACCCTGATCGGGCGCCTGCTGCACGACTCCAAGATGATCTACGAAGACCATCTGGAAGCCATTACCCGCGATTCGAAAAAAAGCGGCACCACCGGCGATGACATCGACCTGGCACTGCTGGTCGACGGCCTGCAAGCCGAGCGCGAGCAGGGCATCACCATTGACGTGGCGTACCGCTACTTCTCCACGGCCAAGCGCAAGTTCATCATTGCCGATACCCCGGGCCATGAGCAGTACACCCGCAACATGGCCACCGGTGCGTCCACCTGTGACTTGGCGATCATTCTGGTGGATGCCCGTTACGGCGTGCAGACCCAAACCCGTCGTCACAGCTTTATCGCCTCGTTGCTGGGCATCAAGCACATCGTCGTGGCCATCAACAAGATGGACCTCAAGAACTTTGACGAAGGCGTGTTCGAGTCGATCAAGGCCGATTACCTGAAGTTCGCCGAAGGCTTGAAAATGAAGCCTTCGAGCCTGCATTTCGTGCCGATGTCTGCCCTCAAGGGCGACAACGTGGTGAACAAGTCCGAGCGCTCGCCGTGGTACACCGGCCAGTCGCTGATGGAAATTCTCGAAACCGTGGAAATCGCGGCCGACCGCAACCTCACCGACCTGCGCTTCCCGGTGCAATACGTGAACCGTCCGAACCTGAACTTCCGGGGTTTCGCCGGTACGCTGGCCAGCGGCGTCGTGCACAAGGGCGACGAGATCGTGGTGCTGCCGTCGGGTAAAAGCAGCCGCGTGAAATCCATTGTCACCTTTGAAGGTGAACTGGAGCACGCCGGGCCTGGCCAGGCGATCACGCTGACCATGGAAGACGAGATCGACATCTCCCGTGGCGACTTGTTGGTGCATGCCGACAACGTGCCGCAGGTGACCGATAACTTCGAAGCCATGCTGGTGTGGATGGCTGAAGAGCCGATGCTGCCGGGCAAGAAGTACGACATCAAACGTGCGACCAGCTATGTCCCGGGTTCGATTGCCAGCATCGTCAACAAAGTCGATGTGAACACCCTCGAAGAAGGCCCGGCCAGCGCGTTGCAGTTGAACGAGATCGGCAAGGTCAAGATCAGCCTCGACGCACCGATTGCCCTGGATGGTTATGAAAGCAACCGCACCACCGGTTCGTTCATCATCATCGACCGTTTGACCAACGGCACCGTGGGTGCGGGCATGATCATCGCCTCGCCGGTCAGCCACGGCAGCGCGACGCATCACGGCGAGTTGGCACACGTCACTACTCAAGAGCGTGCCCAGCGCTTTGGCCAACAACCGGCGACCGTGTTGTTCAGCGGCTTGTCGGGTGCCGGTAAAAGCACCTTGGCCTACGCGGTTGAACGCAAGTTGTTTGACATGGGCCGTGCGGTGTTTGTGCTGGACGGTCAAAACCTGCGTCATGACCTGAACAAAGGTCTGCCACAGGACCGTGCGGGCCGTACCGAGAACTGGCGTCGTGCTGCCCACGTGGCGCGTCAATTCAACGAAGCCGGCTTGCTGACCCTGGCAGCTTTCGTCGCGCCGGATGCTGAAGGCCGCGAACAGGCCAAAGCCCTGATCGGTGATGACCGCCTGATCACGGTGTATGTACAGGCATCGCCTGCGGTCTGCGCCGAGCGTGACCCGCAGGGCCTGTATGCAGCGGGTGGCGACAACATCCCGGGCGAATCCTTCCCGTACGACGTGCCTTTGAATGCAGACCTGGTGGTCGACACTCAAGCGCTGACCATCGAAGAAGGCGTCAAGCGGGTGCTCGACCTGTTGCGTCAACGCGGCGCAATCTAAGCCGCGATTAAAAAAGCCCGCCACCGAGCAATCGGTAGCGGGCTTTTTGTTGGGCAGGGTGGTGCAATTTGTAGGAGCGAGCTTGCTCGCGATCTTTTGATCTTTTAAAAGATCGCGAGCAAGCTC
>NZ_JBEOPQ010000078.1:0-19919 GCF_040310285.1 Pseudomonas sp. HY2-MNA-CIBAN-0224
GCGTCCCCTAGGGGACTCGAACCCCTGTTACCGCCGTGAAAGGGCGGTGTCCTAGGCCACTAGACGAAGGGGACACACTACAACTTCACTGGTTACATGCGTTTCGCTGTTCGCTTTACGCTGCAATTGGCGCGCATTCTAGGGATGGTTTTGGAAGTCGTCAACCCCAATATGAAAATTTATTGAAATCAATGACTTCCCGTCCTTCTAAGCCTTTTCCTACATAGTGTGACGTATGACTCCTGGGGCCTATATTCCGGCCTCCTACAAGGCGCTATGATGATCAGGCTTGAGTGATGGCCAAATGCACCTATCGAATATGGACCTCTCTATAGATAGCCAACCGCCTGACCCCAATGAACTAACGCACCTGTTTAAGATCAAGCCTATTAGCAACATTGTCTGGCACACTCTATTGCAGGCAGACCACCCGAAGAGGTTTTAACGTTGACGCCTTCCATCATCACCCTGCTCGTCGTTGCCGGGATCGTGCTTTTGATCGCCATCGGCTACATCAACCACATGGTGGAACACAACAAGGTGGAAAAAGCCCGGCTCAAAACCGAGCTTAATGACCGTATCCGCCGTTGCAGTGAAGTCAACGAGACCTTTCCCGGGCAACTGATGACGTCGGCACTCAAGTTGTTGCTGACCCGCCTTGAACTCAATGCCACCCAACGGCTGTTGCTGCTGCAAAAATCCGACGCCAGCTTAAAAGCACGGGTTGCCGAGCTTGAAGCACTGGTTGCGCAAGGTGAGTCGATCCCGGTCAACAACCCGCCCAACCCGATCATGACCGAAGCCAAGGCCAAAGATGTGCGCTTCCTGCTGGAAACGCTGCATGGCCAGATCACCCGCGCCGCCAAAGACCGTGTACTGCCCGCCAATGAAGCCAAGCACTGGCTTAAAGAGATCCGTCACCTGCTGGTGGTGCTGCATATTGAGTTCTTCAATAACCTTGGCCAGTTGGCGTTCCAGCAAAACCAGCCGGGTCAGGCGCGCTTGGCCTATGAACGCGGCGTGCAGTATTTGCGCAAGCAGGCCGACCCTGCCCCGTATGGCCAGTCACTCAAAGCGTTTGAAGCACAATTGGTGCGCGCCAATGCCCTGCTGCAAAGCACGCTGGAGCCCAGCAGCGATGAGGTCAACGCGCTGACTGAAGGCCTTAAAACCGATGAGGCTGAGGGCGACTGGAAGAAGAAAGCTATTTACGACTAAAAATCTGTGCCATGCCCGTAGTCGTTGTCGAGCCTTGCGAGGCTACGTCCGAAGAGATAGGCATACAGTGTCAGCACATGGATTTTTGAAACAGCACCCAGGACGGGCAAAGACATGAAACACACAAAGGCAGCCACGCAGGCTGCCTTTGTGTTTGACGTCAGGCTACCGGATTGATTGGCTTTTCCGGGTACCACACGTCCAGCAGCGGGCTCACTTCAACGCTGGTCAGCTCTGGACGAGCTTTCAACCAGGCTTCAACAGCAGCACGTTGCTCTTCGCTGACCGAACCGCGCTTCTGCAGGCAAACCAGACCGTAGTCGTCGCCGCCAACATAGCCCAGGCCGTTAGCTTCCATGGCTTCTTTCAAGAAAGCGTCAAGGAATGCGTCGACAGCCTCATCCGACAGGTCTTCTTTGAAATCCAGGTTCAGCTCAAAACCCAGCTCCTGAAATTCATCAACGCACAGTTTTTTGCGCAGACGCTGGGAACGATTAGTAGCCATTGAACAATCCTCTTAAGTAATTACCGGCGGCACTTTACCAGCTTCAGGCAGGCGCTGCCCGGTTGCATGTGAGCGACTCATCGTTTTATCCATTAAATAAGTCAATCCCTGGCCTACGCTGATGCACAAGCCCGATAACCTTGGGGCATAATGCCAACACTTTTATGACCATCGAGGGACTTTTTGTTCATGCCCTCTTATTTTCCCCCTCGCCTGCAGGGTTTTACTTTTGATGATTAAATCTTTACGACCATTGTTTCTGGCCAGCCTGTTTTTGCCGCTCGCCTTCGGCGCCAATGCCGCCCCTGTCAACGCCACCCTGACTCCGAAAGTCCAGCAAGCGCTCAAGACCAACAAGCTGCAAGACGACGCGCTGTCCCTGGTGCTGTTGCCACTCACCGGCCCGGGTGTTCCGACCGTCTTCAACGCTGATGTGTCGATGAACCCGGCGTCTACCATGAAACTGGTGACCACCTATGCAGCTCTGGAAATGCTCGGCCCGACCCACCAGTGGAAAACCGAGTTCTACACCGACGGCACCCTGAACAACGGTATTTTGCAGGGCAACCTGTACCTCAAGGGCGGCGGCGACCCCAAGCTCAACATGGAGAAGCTCTGGCTGTTGATGCGCGATCTGCGGGCCAACGGCGTGCAGCAAATCACCGGCGACCTGGTACTGGATCGCAATTTCTTCGAACAACCGCAATTGCCGGTGTTCAACGATGACGGCAATGACGAAAACAAGCCTTTCCTGGTCAAACCCGACGCTCTGATGGTCAACCTCAAAGCCTTGCGCTTTGTGGCGCGTAACGATTCGGGCAAGGTGCTGGTCTCGGTGGAGCCGCCTATTGCGAGCATCCGCATCGACAATCAGGTCAAGGCCATCAACGCCAAGCAATGCACCGGCGATGTCCGCTACAACCCCGTCACTCAAGCCGACGGTTCGGTGATTGTCACCGTCAGCGGGCAACTGGCAGACGGCTGCAACTCTCAGACGTATCTGTCCTTGCTTGATCACGCGACCTACACCGCCGGCGCCGTGCGCGCCATCTGGAAAGAGCTGGGCGGCAGCATTCAGGGTCAGGACCGTCAGGCCAGCGTCCCTAAAGGTGCAAAACTGCTGGCTCGCGCCTACTCGCCTGACCTGGCCGAGATCATTCGCGACATCAATAAATACAGCAACAACACCATGGCCCAGCAGTTGTTCCTCAGCCTCGGCGCTCAGTTCCGTACCGATGCCGACGGCGATGACGCCAAAGCCGCGCAGCGCGTGATACGCCAATGGCTGGCCAAAAAAGGCATCACAGCGCCGCATCTGGTCATGGAGAACGGCTCCGGCCTGTCGCGTGCCGAGCGTGTGAGCGCACGTGAAATGGCGCAAATGCTTCAAGCCGCCTGGAAAAGCCCCTACGCTGCCGAGTTCATCAGTTCCCTGCCGATCGCGGGCAAAGACGGCACGATGCGCAAGCGCCTGAAAACCACAGCGATGAATGGCCAGGCACACATCAAGACAGGCACCCTGAATACCGTGCGCGCCATTTCCGGCTTTAGCCGCGACAGCAACGACGACACCTGGGCCGTGGTCGCCATTCTGAACGACCCGCGCCCGTGGGGTGCGTCTTCGATTCTCGATCAGGTATTGCTGGACCTGTATCGCCAGCCAGCCGTGGCCAACCGCACAGTGTCTATCGCGCCATAACGTCAGGCAGGCAATAAAAAACGCCCCCGATCGCAAGAAAGGGGGCGTTTTTTATGGGCTGATTACCGCCGGGGCAGCATCAGCGGGCCGTGATTTTCCAGGCCCGGTGGATTTTGCTGTTACGGGCAAAGTCCGGATCGATGGTGCTCGCGGTAATTTCTTCAACGGCATAACGCGCGGCCAGATGCTCATCCAGAACGAACTTGCGGAAGTTGTTCGAGAAGTACAGCACGCCGCCCGGCGCCAGACGCGCCATGGCCAGATCGAGCAACTGCACGTGGTCACGCTGAACGTCGAAGATACCTTCCATGCGCTTGGAGTTGGAGAAGGTCGGCGGATCAATGAAGATCAAGTCGTACTCTTCACGACAGGCATCCAGCCAGGCCATCACATCGCCCTGCTCCAGGCGGTTTTTGTCCGAGAAACCGTTCAGCGACAGGTTACGCCGCGCCCAGTCCAGATACGTCTTGGACAAGTCAACGCTGGTGGTGCTGCGCGCACCGCCTTTGGCAGCGTGCACACTCGCCGTTGCGGTGTAGCAGTACAGGTTGAGGAAGCGTTTGCCGGCCGCCTCTTTCTGGATGCGCATGCGGATTGGACGGTGATCAAGGAACAGCCCGGTGTCCAGGTAATCGGTGAGGTTCACCAGCAGCTTTACGCCACCTTCCATCACTTCAGTGAACTTGCCCTGCGCGCTTTGACGCTCGTACTGCTTGGTGCCGCTCTGACGCTCACGGCGCTTGACGATCACCCGGCTCTTGTCGATGTTCAGCGCCTGTGGAATCGCCGCCAGGGCGTCGAACATACGGGCTGAGGCTTTTTCCGGGTCAACCGATTTAGGCGCGGCGTACTCCTGGACATGGACCCAGTCGTGATACAGATCGATCGCCATCGAGTACTCAGGCATGTCGGCGTCGTAAACGCGATAGCAATCAATCCCCTCGCGCTTGACCCATTTGCCCAGTGCCTTGAGGTTCTTTTGCAGACGGTTGGCAAACATCTGCCCGCCCTCGCTCAAGCGCGGTTGCTCGATCACCACCGGTGCAGGCTTGATCGGGTTGCCGTTCTTGTTGAACTGCTGCTGCACAGGCGCTTCGACCACAGACTCAGCCTGTTCACGCTCGGCCTGACGTTGCTCAGGGGTGCGACGCTCACCCGTCACGAACTGATCCGGGGTGACCTTGATCAACAGCAACTTGCACGGCAAAGCGCCGTTCCAGAACGAATACTGTTTGTGGCTGCGAATGCCCATGCGCTTGCCCAGATCCGGGGCGCCGGTAAACACCGCCGCTTCCCAGTTCAGACACGCCTGACGCAGACGCTCACCAAGGTTCTGGTAGAGATAAAGCAAGCTTGCTTCATCGCCCAGACGCTCACCGTACGGCGGGTTGCAGATCACCAGGCCTTTCTGGTTTTGATCTGGGCGCGGCTCAAAGGTCGCCACTTCACCCTGGTAAATCTTGATCCAGTGGCTCAGCCCAGCTCGCTCGATGTTGTTGCGCGCGGGCTGGATCAGCCGTGGATCGGCCTCGTATCCGCGAATCCACAGCGGAGGCTTGGCCATGCCGATTTCTGCACGCTCAGTGGCTTCTTCATGGAGTTTTTTCCAGATGGCCGGTACGTGACCCAACCAGGCATCAAAGCCCCAGTGAATGCGGTTAAGGTTCGGCGCAATGTCGGCGGCGATCATTGCGCCCTCGACCAGAAACGTACCCACACCGCACATCGGGTCAGCCAGTGCGGCGCCCTCAGCGGCCATGCGCGGCCAGCCGGCACGAATCAACACGGCGGCGGCGAGGTTTTCTTTGAGGGGCGCAGCACCTTGCTGCAGACGGTAGCCACGCTGGTGCAGGCTGCTGCCCGACAGGTCCAGGGACAAAATCGCTTCGCCGCGATCCAGGCGCAGGTGGATGCGCAAGTCCGGGCTGAACTTGTCAATCGACGGGCGCTCACCAGACGGCGTACGCAGCTTGTCGACGATGGCGTCCTTGACCTTCAGGGCACCGAAGTGGGTGTTGTCGATGCCCGAGCCATGGCCGCTGAATTCAACGGCCAGGGTGCCGTCCGGGACCATGTGATCATGCCAATCAACGTCGAGCACGCCGTTGTACAGGTCTTCGGCGTTCTTCATCGGGAAGCGCTTGAGGACCAGCAACACGCGGTTGGCAAGGCGCGACCACAGACACAGACGGTAGGCAGTTTCCATATCTGCCAAGCCACGAATGGCCGAGGTGTGCTCGCGAGCTTCCTCAAGACCAAGGCCAATAGCCTCCTCGAGGAGCAGACCTTCAAGGCCTTTAGGGCAGGTAAGGAAGAGTTCGTTACGATCCGACATGGGATTCCTGAGCTTTTAGCTTTCTGTGGGCAGGCAACGCATCGCCTGCTCCGTTTTCAATCAAGCGCTTTTCTTGAAGAGCGCTCGCGTGGCACGAAACTGTGCCGTTCCACTTCAGCGACAACACCCACCCTGAGGCAGAGTGAGTCTAGACGCTGAGGCAGGTCATTCATTAAGAAACAATTGGTCATATTCAGACCCTTCGTCGAATAGTGCCCAAATGGAGCAGGCAGCTATTAGCAACGGAGAATGAAACTCATCATCTTTGAAAGCGCTCGTCCTGTCAGGCTTTTGCCGGAGCCGGACGAGTAAAAACAGCCTGTCTTATGGCTGTAACACCATTTTCGTTACGTGCTTATGACAAAACGATCATTCCCTCACCCGAGTGCATTGGTTAGAACTGGACTCAGGTTGTCGCCGCACAGGCAACAACAGAAAGGCTCGCCACGCCGGCAGCGAGCACCCCCGACGGCAGATCAGTCTGCCCCGACCTTTGGAAGGTCGACGCTAAATAAAACAGTCAACAAGTGAGGGAAACACCCTATGAGAAGACTTAAGCGTGATCCGTTGGAAAGAGCATTTTTGCGCGGATATCAAAATGGCGTACATGGTAAATCCCGTGAGCTTTGCCCATTTACTCTACCGTCGGTACGTCAAGCCTGGATTAACGGCTGGCGCGAAGGACGCGGCGACAACTGGGACGGTATGACTGGCACTGCGGGCATCCACAGACTCAACGAAATCAACGCCGTCGGCTAACACTGGACACCTTCCGACATCACCTTGAAGCGACAACGATTTAACCTTGCCGTCCTATCCAGGCGGCGGGCTTCGGCCCAAGGGCTCCTTAAAGGAGCCCTTTTTTATGCCCGCACGCCAGGCGCTGCCCGTTACTTGCGCGGCAACGCTGCGATGGCATCAACCGACTCGCGAATCAGCGCCGGGCCTTTGTAGATAAAGCCTGAGTAGATCTGCACCAAGCTCGCACCCGCGGCGATTTTCTCAGCCGCGTGCTTGCCTTCTGTAATCCCGCCGGCCGCGATGATCGGCAAACGCCCTGCCAGTTCAGCGGCCAGCACCTTGACGGTGTGCGTGCTTTTTTCGAGCACCGGGGCGCCAGACAAGCCTCCCGCCTCATCCCCATGGGCCAAACCTTCAACGCCGACGCGGCTAAGCGTGGTGTTGGTGGCGATAACAGCATCCATACCGGTCTCCAGCAGCGCCTGAGCCACGAGCACGGTTTCTTCGTCGCTCATGTCCGGTGCGATCTTGATCGCCAGCGGTACGCGCTTGCCGTGGCGCTGCGTCAGTTCGTTCTGACGCAGTTGTAGGGCTTCGAGCAACTGCTTGAGCGAATCACCGAACTGCAAGCTGCGCAAACCCGGCGTGTTCGGCGAACTGACGTTAACGGTGACGTAGCTGGCGTGGGCGTACACCTTGTCCAGGCAGATCAGGTAATCGTCGACGGCACGCTCAACCGGCGTGTCGAAGTTCTTGCCGATATTGATGCCCAGAATGCCGCTGTAACGGGCCGCCTGTACGCGGCTCAGCAGATGATCAACCCCAAGGTTGTTAAAACCCATGCGGTTGATGATGGCCTGCGCTTCCGGCAAGCGAAAAATACGAGGCTTTGGATTGCCCGGCTGAGGGCGTGGTGTGACCGTGCCGATCTCAACAAAGCCAAAACCCAATTGGGCGAAACCATCGATGGCTGCGCCGTTTTTATCCAGACCGGCAGCCAGACCGACCGGGTTCGGAAAATTCAGCCCCATGACTGTCACTGGCAGCTTCGCCGGTGCCTTGCACAGCAAACCATTAAGCCCCAGACGGCCGCCCGCCCCGATCAAATCCAGCGACAGATCGTGAGAGGCTTCAGGGGACAGTTTGAAAAGCAGCTGGCGGGCCAGGTTATACATGGGCGCAATGGACTCGAAGGGTGACGGAAAGTGGGCGCAATTATAGCCGCGCCGCCTGGCAAATCACAGGCAAAGAAAAACCCGGCCGGAGCCGGGTTTTTCTGGCAGCTTATCTAAAATTAATTAGATTGAGCTTGTACAACGGCTTCAACGCGACGGTTCAGAGCACGGCCTTCGTCAGTTGCGTTAGTCGCAACTGGATCTGCCTTACCGTGACCAACTGCGTCTACACGGCCAGCCGAAACACCTTGCTGTACCAGAGCCTGACGCACAGAGTCAGCACGACGCTGGGACAGTTTCAGGTTGTAAGCATCGGTACCGACGCTGTCAGTGTAACCATTCACAGTAGTGCTGGTCGCAGGGTACTGCTGCATGAACTGAGCAACGTTCTTGATGTCTGGCAGGTACTGAGACTTAACAACGGCTTTGTCGAAGTCGAACTTAACGTCCAGCTCAACTTTAACCACTTCAGCGATCGGAGCTTCTGGTTCTGGCTCAGCGATTGGTGCTGGAGCTGGAACTGGAGCAGGAGCTACTTTGCCACCGCTGCCACCGAAGTTCACACCCAGACCAACGGTAGGAGCGTAGTCCCAACGGCCGTTGTCCAGTTTGTAGTCAGCTTCAACGCCTGCACGGGCGAACAGGTTGTCAGTGATGTACCACTTAACACCGGCGCCAGCAGTCAGGAAAGTCGACTTGTCACGGCCGCTGTGGCCATCAGCTACAACGTTCGACAGGCTCTTGTGAGCAACACCGCCGGAAACGTATGGACGCAGAGCGTCGCCTACGGTACCGAAGTGGTACTGAGCGTTCAGACCAAAGTTGTCGCCTTGCAGCTTCTGGTTGCCAGTGTTGGTCGACGAACGAGTGTAGTTGGTCTTGTCGTAAGCGAAGTTGATCGATACGTCATCAGTGATGAAGTAACCGATCGATGCGCCTGGGTTGTAACCGTCTTGTACGTGGTTGACGCTGTCGTTGTACTGTTTTTTGTAGAACAGTTCACCCTCGACCGCGCCTTGGCCTTGTGCCAGGGCACCGAACGAAGTTGCGGCTACAAAGGAACCAATGGCAATGCCCAAGGTGTTTTTCAGTTTCATCCGTTAAATCCCCATCTGGTGATTGTAAAGCAGTCCCACATACCGGGGGACAACTCGGCGGCAAGTCTATCAGACCTTGCCTACACGTAGAGCCATTTGCACTGAACTAAGTTTCAGCAAGACCTGCAAATTTCTCACGCAATTTATCAAGAGCGCGCTTGTATCTCATCTTCGTCGCGCTCAAACCCATATGCATTATGTCTGCGATTTCCTGAAATTCCAGTTCTGCGACAAAACGCAGCACTAAAATTTCGCGATCAATCGGATTCACATGCACCAGCCAGCGATCAAGTCCGCCCTTTTCCTCAGGTTTCGGCGCCTTTTCCTCAGACGCTTCCTCAAGGGGGTCAATACTTAATGCGTCCATCAAGCGACGCTTTCGCCGTTCCTTTCGATACTGTGTGATGCATTCGTTGTAAGTGATGCTATATAGCCAGGTCTTGAATTTCGATTTTCCTTCGAAATTTTTCAGGCCGTACAACACCTTAAGCATCACTTCCTGACAGACATCATCCGCGTCCCTATCGTTCCCTAAATACCTTGAACAAACGTTGAACAAAGTGCGTTGATAGCGACGCATCAATTCTTCATAAGCACGCGTAACGTGAAACAACTCATCATGCGCGCGCGCAACCAACTCCTCATCAGAGAGCTCGCGGGGATCGTAGCGCATGGATAGCGATTGGGCTTTATTCAAAACGAGTCGTGCCGACAGTCAGGTCAATGGCCACCGTATCAGCCTTCAAAGCAGGCATTTTTACGGCGGCATACATTAGCAGGGTTTGCCGCATTAGCGGCTTGTCACGTGCTGCTCCAGCAAGATCCGATTGGAAATGGAGACTAGCTCACCTTCCTCGGTCAGCAACGTGGTTTTAACCGTGCCGATCTCTTCGATCTGCCCTTCGACCTCGCCAACTCGCACTTCTTGCCCAACTTGGTACAACTCACGCACATAGATCCCGGCCAGAATCTGACCGGCAATTTCACGACTTCCCAAGCCCATGGCCAAGGCCACAGCCAGACCAACGGTAATCAACACAATCACAATCACGTGGTTCAGCAGGTCGGTTTTGACCTCCAGCTGACTGATAGCCACAGAAATACTGATGATGATGACCAGCCCCTGAGCAACACGCCCCAGGCCGCTTGCATAATCAAACCCGACGCTCTCGGCCGCTCCCCGCACCAGGCCATTAAGCAACTGTGCAAGTAGCACACCCGCCAACAACACTAGCAAAGCTCCGAAAACCTTGGGCAAATAAACCGTAAAAATATCCAGTGCCGCAGAAACGCGGTCCAGCCCCAGCGATTGCGCCGCCGACACCAGAAACACCAGCAGGATGAACCAGTAAACAATTTTGCCGATGAGGATCGAGATCGGCACCTTGATGCCAATGCGAGCCAGAATCTTGGTCAGGCCGGTGCCGCCCATGAGGCGATCGAGGCCCAACTTTGCGAGCAATTTGGACAGCAGGGTATCGAGCAGTTTGGCAACCACGAAGCCCAGCAGTACGACAACCAGCGCCCCGAAAAGGTTCGGGATGAAGTTGGCAATTTTAGTCCACAGGGCAGTCATTGCCGTGACCAGGCTCTGAGTCCAGAGATCAAGTTCCATGTTCAATCAGCCTTATCAACAGGGCGAGCAGCAGGTTTGCGCCGCGAAACGGGCGCAATATGGGCCGAACCGCTATTCAATGCAATCGTCAGCGCTTGCATCCAGCGACCGGGCAGGCTGAATAGATCGCCCGCGCCTACCTGGCGATTGGCGGTTTTCAGCACTCGCCCCAAACACGCATCATCGTCACGGCTGGATGACGGCGTTTTGAGCATTTCACGTAGCGACTGTTCAAACGGATCGTGCATATGCACCTCTCGGTATCTCAGTGAAAGACGCAAGCCACTTTAATCGGGTCACATTCCGCGCCCATTCAAAGCCACTGCAAACGTCGATAAAACCACCACTGCACGACGGCAATCACCACCATCAGGCTGCAAACTACGGGAAAACCCCAGGGATTATTAGAGAACGGCACGCCGCCCACATTGATCCCGAGCAAGCCCGTGAGAAATGTAATCGGTAAAAAGATCCCGGTGATCACCCCGAAGCGGTACATGATGCGGCTCATGCGCTCGCTCATGCGCCGGTCTACGGCTTCAAGCACCAGCCCCACGCGCTCTCGCGTGAGTTCGAGCTCTTCCAGGTAACGCGTCAGGCTGTTGTTGAGCTCGTTCCAGTAATCGAGCACATCACTGCTGAACCACGGGATTTTTGTTCGCGCGAGTTGCCCGAAAATATCCCGTTGCGGCGCCAGAAAACGACGCAAACCGGCGGCTCTTCGACGGATCGGCAAAATAGCACCGTGTTCCGGCGTATACCGTTCGTCGGCATCTATCTTATCTTCTTCGTCATCGACGATTTCGGACAGGTCGCCGATCAAATCCTGGACCTTCAGCGTCAGGTTTTGAGCCAGGTACAAGATCAATTCGGCGGGATCTTTCGGGCCATCGCCTTGCTCAAAATCACTGAGCATTTCATCAATGGCACGCAGCCTTCGCAAACGCAGTGAGATAACCCGCTGCGAACTGCCAAAGATACGCAGCGAAACCATGTCTTCCGGCTCAGCGCCCGGATTGAGGTTAACTCCGCGCAAAAACAGTAACAGTTCGTTGTTGGGCAAGGTCAACAGACGGGGACGGGTGTTTTCTTCGAGCAGCAAATCACAACTGAAATCGCTCAAGCCACTGGAACCGCGCAGCCAGGTCTGGGCTTGCGGGTGACTGCGATCCCAGTGCAACCAAAGACTTTCATGACTTTGCAGTTCCAGCGTGTCCAGCTCAGTACGCGGGATATGGCGAGCACCGCCCTTACCGTCCAGCACCAGGGCATACACCAGCCCCCACTGTGCGTTGTCTTCCTCTTGCATCCGTGGTCCTTGTGATTAGAGCGGTGAGCTTTTGCCCTGAATCATGTCGGCATTTTCAGAGCTGAAGGCGAAATAATAACGCCATTGTTATCGGCATAAATGAATTCTCCGGGACGGAACGTAACACCCGCAAAGGTCACCGCCACGTTCAAATCGCCAATGCCGCGCTTGTCAGTCTTCATCGGGTGGCTGGCCAGCGCCTGAACGCCCAGGTTTGTTTGCGCAATCACGTCGACGTCACGGATGCAGCCGTAAATCACCAAACCTTCCCAGCCATTTTTAGCGGCCTTTTCAGCCAGCATGTCACCCAGCAACGCCCGGCGCAGAGAGCCGCCGCCATCCACCACCAGCACCTTGCCATGCCCATTGAGTTCAACCTGCTCCTTGACCAGCGAGTTGTCTTCAAAGCACTTGATGGTCACGATCTCACCACCAAAGGAATCACGCCCGCCAAAGTTGCTGAACATGGGGTCCAGCACTTGCACCAGCTCTGGATAGGCATCGCACAAGTCGGGAGTAAGGTAGTGATTCATGAACTAGCTCCTGTTAAAGGTGGGCGCAGCAAGATGAAAAACGGCAGCACTACTGTTATAGACGTTCTGACGAGCGCTGGCGTTAAACATGCCGCGCACTCGCCAATGAGAACTCATTAGCTAACCGGCCACAAAATATGACCAGAAACACCACAAGCGTCATATAGTAGCCGCAACCACTACCCGCCGAAACCCCCTCCCCCTTGCCGAGCGGGTTCAATCAACGCATCTCAGCGTGGGTCAGCCAGTTCAGCACCCGCGGCCACACCTCTTGCTGAGCCGCCGGGCTCACCAGCATGTCGACATGATTAAAGTCAGAGCTGAACCCCTGCTGGCGTCCCAGGCACACAAACTGGCGCTGCGCGGCGCCCAGTTGGTCATACAGTTTGCGGCAAGCCCACTCCGGTGTTTGTCGGTCGCCCGCCGCGGCCACCACCAGCACCGGCAGTTCAACCTGCGCCAAGCCTGCCCACCAATCGCGATCCGCGTCTTTGAAACGGCCCATAAAGCCATTCCAGCGCAGGGTTTCGAGTGCGATGCTGACCGGCTCATCTTCAGGGCCACGTTTAAGACGGGTGCCTGACAACTGCGCAAATCGCTTCAACAGCAGGTAAGCGCCCCACTGCACCGGCGGGATTTTCAGCGACCAGTAGCGGCGATTGATCTGACAGCCAAAAAACGCCGCCGAGGCCACGTCCGCTGCCTGCAGATACTCACCGCCCAGGGCCGCTGCCAGGCTGATAGCACCTTGGGAATGGCCGATCCAATGCGGCGCTTGCCCGCTTTGCTCACGCACAAACGCACCAATGGCTGGCAAATCGTAGCGGGCGTAATCCGCCACCCGATTTTTGGCCCAGTGAATATTGCGCGACGACAAACCATGGCCACGCATTTCAGGCAGCCACACATCAAATCCGGCCCGAGCCAAAAAGGCCCCCAGCCCGACACCTTTGGGCGAATACCAGAAGCGACGATTGGAAAAACTGCCGTGCAACAAAATGACCGGCACACCCCGCACCTGGCCCGCATCGGCCATGCCCAGACGGGTCACCACCAACTCCACGGAAATATCCGGGCTGTTGGCGGGCTTCAAGCGATAAACGTCTTCGCTCAGATCACCCCGACGCTCAGCGCTGATCAGGGCAACGGGAAATAAATGGCTGCTGCTTTGCATAATGCTCTTGCACAAAAAAGGGCGAATCCGAACACGAACTCGCCCTAACACGTATAGAGAGCAAGGCAACCCATGGGTTGCCCTGCCCCTTCTCTCAACGGCTCAAGCTTGCGCTTGGCCTTCAGCCAGGAAGAACCAGGTTTCCAGTACGGTGTCCGGGTTCAACGACACGCTTTCAATGCCTTGCTCCATCAGCCACAGCGCCAGATCCGGGTGATCGGATGGGCCCTGACCGCAAATACCGATGTATTTGCCAGCCTTGTTGCACGCCTGAATAGCGTTGGACAGCAGCTTTTTAACGGCCGGGTTACGCTCGTCAAACAAGTGAGCGATCACGCCGGAGTCACGGTCCAGGCCCAGGGTCAACTGAGTCAGGTCGTTGGAACCGATCGAGAAGCCGTCGAAGAATTCAAGGAACTCTTCAGCCAGAATCGCGTTGGATGGCAGCTCGCACATCATGATGATGCGCAGGCCGTTTTCGCCACGCTTGAGGCCGTTTTCGGCCAGCAAGTCGATCACCTGGCTCGCTTCGCCCAGGGTCCGTACGAACGGCACCATGATTTCGACGTTGGTAAAGCCCATGTCGTTGCGCACGCGCTTGAGGGCACGGCACTCGAGCTCGAAGCAATCGCGGAAGTTTTCGCTGATGTAACGCGAAGCACCACGGAAGCCCAGCATCGGGTTTTCTTCTTCCGGCTCGTACAGCTTGCCGCCGATCAGGTTGGCGTATTCATTGGACTTGAAGTCCGACAGACGCACGATCACTTTTTTCGGGGTAAACGCGCCAGCCAGGGTGCTGATGCCTTCAACCAGTTTGTCGACGTAGAAATCAACCGGGTCGCTGTAACCCGCGATGCGCTTGTCGACGCTGTCTTTGATTTCTTGCGGCAAACCGTCGTAGTTCAGCAGTGCCTTTGGGTGCACGCCGATCATACGGTTGATGATGAACTCCAGACGGGCCAGGCCCACACCGGCGTTCGGCAGTTGTGCGAAGTCAAACGCACGGTCCGGGTTGCCCACGTTCATCATGATTTTGAACGGCAGTTCCGGCATGGCATCGACGGAGTTTTTCTTGATGTCGAAGCCCAGTTCACCTTCAAAGATGAAACCGGTATCGCCTTCAGCACACGAAACCGTCACGCCCTGACCGTCTTTGAGCAACTGAGTGGCGTTGCCGCAACCGACGACCGCAGGGATGCCCAGCTCACGCGCGATGATCGCGGCGTGGCAGGTGCGGCCACCACGGTTGGTAACGATAGCGCTGGCGCGCTTCATGACCGGTTCCCAGTCCGGGTCAGTCATGTCCGACACCAACACGTCGCCCGGCTGGACTTTGTCCATCTCGGAGACGTCTTTAATGATGCGAACCTTGCCCGCGCCGATGCGCTGGCCAATGGCGCGACCTTCAACCAGCACCGTGCCGGTTTCTTTGAGCAGGTAACGCTCCATCACGTTGGCCTGGGTGCGGCTCTTCACGGTTTCAGGACGGGCCTGAACAATGTAAAGCTTGCCGTCGTCGCCATCTTTGGCCCATTCGATGTCCATCGGGCACTTGTAGTGCTTCTCGATGATCATCGCTTGCTTGGCCAGCTCGTTGATTTCAGCGTCGCTCAGGCAGAAACGCTCGCGGTCCGCCTTCTCTACGTCGATGACCTTGACCGATTTACCGGCCTTGGCTTCGTCGCCGTAGATCATTTTGATCGCTTTGCTACCCAGGTTGCGGCGCAGGATCGCAGGGCGACCGGCTTCCAGGGTTGGCTTGTGAACGTAGAATTCGTCCGGGTTGACCGCGCCTTGTACGACGGTTTCGCCCAGGCCGTAGGCGCCGGTGATGAACACCACATCACGGAAGCCCGACTCGGTATCCAGGGTGAACATCACGCCTGCAGTGCCGGTTTCGGAACGCACCATGCGCTGTACGCCAGCCGACAGGGCCACCAGCTTGTGGTCAAACCCTTGGTGCACGCGGTAAGAAATCGCACGGTCGTTGAACAGAGAAGCGAACACTTCCTTGGCCGCACGAATCACGTTTTCAACGCCACGGATGTTCAGGAAGGTTTCTTGCTGACCGGCAAAGGAGGCGTCCGGCAAGTCTTCGGCGGTGGCCGAAGAACGTACGGCAACGGCCATGTCCGGGTTGCCTTGCGAGAGGGTCGCAAACGCAGCACGGATTTCAGCGTTGAGTTTCTCAGGGAACTCGGCTTCCATGATCCATTGACGGATCTGGGCGCCGGTCTTGGCCAGGGCGTTGACGTCATCAACATCCAGCGCGTCCAACGCTGCATGGATCTGATCATTCAAGCCGCTCAGCTCAAGAAAATCACGGTATGCCTGGGAAGTCGTCGCAAAACCACCGGGAACCGATACACCAGCGCCTGCAAGGTTGCTGATCATCTCGCCGAGGGATGCGTTCTTGCCCCCCACATGCTCCACATCATGGACGCCGAGCTTATCGAGGGAAACTACGTACTCTACCAAGGTGATCTCTCCACTAACTGTGTTGGAAAAGCTCAGGGTGCCGGACACTCCGTCTATGGAGTCTCTCGGCGATTGTGGCCTGGACCTGGAAAATAAGTGACACTGCCTGCCATTGCGGGCGACAAAATCGCGCCTATCATATCCAAGAAACGTCACCAGCTTAAGGCCCAAGGCGCAAATGAAACGATCTGCTTTCTTTATATCCGACGGCACCGGCATCACAGCCGAAACCCTCGGCCAGAGTTTGTTGGCGCAATTCGAAAACGTGACCTTCAGCAAATTCACACGCCCTTATATAGATAGCGTGGAAAAAGCGCGGGCAATGGTACAACAAATCGACAACGCCGCCGAAAAAGACGGTGTTCGCCCGATAATCTTCGACACTATCGTCAATCAGGATATTCGCGAAGTCCTCGCCACCGCCAATGGCTTCATGATCGACATTTTCTCCAGCTTCCTGGCGCCTCTGGAGCAGGAACTGGCGGAACATTCCTCCTATTCAGTGGGTAAATCCCACTCAATTGGCCATAACTCCAACTATATGGAGCGTATCGAGGCGGTGAACTTTGCCCTCGACAACGACGACGGCGCGCGCACACACAAATACGACAAGGCCGACCTGATTCTGGTAGGCGTGTCACGTTGCGGCAAAACCCCGACCTGCCTGTACATGGCCATGCAATTCGGCATTCGCGCGGCCAACTACCCGCTGACTGAAGACGACATGGAAAGCCTGAAGCTGCCCGCGGCCTTGCGCGCGCACAAGCACAAACTGTTCGGCCTGACCATCGACCCGGATCGTCTCACCGCCATTCGCAACGAGCGCAAGCCCAACAGCCGCTACTCCAGCTACGCCCAGTGCGAATTTGAAGTGCGCGAAGTCGAAAGCCTGTTCCAGCGCGAAAACATCCCGCACATCAACTCAACGCATTTCTCGGTAGAAGAAATCTCGGCCAAGATCCTGGTCGAAAAAGGCGTGGAACGACGCTTCAAGTGAAGCGCTGACATTCCCTGTAGCCGCTGCCGAAGGCTGCGATAAGGACCGCAGGGCCTTCCTGCGATCTTAGAAGCGCGACCGCTTCGCGCCCGATCGCAGCCTTCGGCAGCGGCTACAGAACCTCTGTTAAATCACCAGCAAATCAACAAACGCATGAACCGGCGTCGCTTCAAGCTTCGCCTGGTCTTTGCACAGTTCAAAAATCTGCTTGCAGCGTTGGCCGACAAAGCGCGTGGCCAGGTTGGCCTTGAACTTGTCTTCCAGCAACGGAATGCCCTCAGCCCGGCGCCGACGATGGCCGATCGGGTACTCCACCATCACCTGCTCCGTGTGGGAGCCGTCCTTGAAAAACACCTGAATGGCGTTGGCAATCGAACGCTTATCTGCCTCCAGGTATTCACGGGTGTAGCGCGGCTCTTCGACAATGACCATCTTCTCGCGCAGCTCATCAATGATCGGATGCGCGGCGTGGAAATCGTCTTCGTACTGCTCAGCCACCAGGTTGCCAAATGCCAGCGGCACGGCGGTCATGTATTGAATGCAGTGATCTCGATCCGCCGCATTGGCCAACTGGCCTTGCTTGGAAATGATCCGGATCGCGGATTCGTGGGTGGTGATCACGATTTTGTCGATCTCATGCAAGCGATCTTTCACCTGCGGGTGCAAGGTCACGGCCGCTTCGCACGCCGTCTGCGCATGGAACTCAGCCGGAAAACTGATCTTGAACAGCACGTTTTCCATCACATAGGTGCCATAAGGCTGTGACAGACTGAATTGGCGCTGCCCTTCAGGCTTAAGCGCCAGGTCCTTGTTGGTGTGGCTGAACAGCACGTCGTAAAAGCCCCACTGCGGCGCCGTCAGCACGCCTGGAATACCCATTTCACCGCGCAGCGCGATATCCGCCAGGCGCACGCCGCGGCTCGACGCATCCCCCGCGGCCCACGACTTGCGCGACCCGGCGTTGGGCGCGTGGCGGTAGGTGCGCAAGGCCTGACCATCGACAAACGCATGGGACAACGCCGCCAGCAACTGCTCGCGGTCAGCGCCCATCAGCTTGGCGCAGACCGCCGTCGACGCGACTTTCACCAGCAGCACATGGTCAAGGCCGACGCGATTGAAGGAGTTTTCCAGAGCGATCACGCCTTGAATCTCATGCGCCATGATCATCGCCTCCAGCACCGCACGCACGGTCAAAGGCGCTTCGCCATTGGCCACACGCTTTTGCGAGAGGTGGTCGGCCACCGCCAGAATACCGCCCAGGTTATCCGAAGGATGCCCCCACTCCGCCGCCAGCCAGGTGTCGTTGTAATCCAGCCAACGGACGATACAGCCGATGTCCCATGCAGCCTTGACCGGGTCCAGGCGAAACGACGTACCGGGCACACGGGCGCCAAACGGCACCACCGTGCCTTCTACAATCGGGCCCAGGTGTTTGGTGCATTCCGGGAAACGCAACGCCAGCAGGCCGCAGCCCAAGGTGTCCATCAGGCAGTTACGGGCGGTGTTCAGGGCTTCTTGGGAAGTGATGCGGTAAGTCAGGACGTAGTCGGCAATGTCCTGCAAAACCTTGTCATAGTCAGGACGGTTGTTGAGGTCGACGTTGGCGCTCATGTGGAGTGACTCCAAGTGGGTGAATGAGTGTCGTGTTCCATCCTCAGGGTCAGGCTGGCAGGTCTGAATGCCCGCTCTACATACCAGTTGTAGGAGCGAGCTTGCCTCGCGATCTGTTGGGTAGTTAAGAGATCGCGAGACAAGCTCGCTCCTACAGGTTTTTATTTCATATCGGGGGCACCCGCACCCAACCTTCCATCAAGACCCGCGCGCTGCGGCTCATGATGGCTTTGGTCACGGTCCATTCGCCGTCAACCTGCTGCGCTTGTGCGCCCACCCGCAGGGTGCCCGACGGGTGGCCGAAGCGCACGGCGCTGCGCAATTCGCCACCCGCCGCCAGGTTGACCAGTGTGCCCGGAATGGCGGCTGCCGTACCAATCGCTACGGCGGCAGTGCCCATCATGGCGTGGTGCAGTTTGCCCATCGACAAGGCACGCACCAGCAAATCAATGCTGTTCGCGCTCACCGGCTTACCGCTGGACGACAGGTAATCCGCAGGTTTGGCCACAAACGCCACTTTGGGTGTGTGCTGGCGCTTGGCGGCATCGTCGAGCTTATCGATCAGGCCCATGCGCAACGCACCGTGGGCACGAATGGTTTCGAACAGCGCCAGCGCTTTCGCATCCGCGTTGATGTCGTTCTGCAGTTCCGTGCCGGTGTAACCGATGTCGTGGGCATTAACAAAAATGGTCGGGATGCCGGCATTGATCATCGTGACTTTAAGGGTGCCGACGCCCGGCACTTCCAGGTCGTCCACCAGGTTGCCGGTGGGGAACATCGAACCGCCCGCACCCTCTTCTTCTGCCGCCGGGTTGAGGAACTCAAGCTGAACCTCTGCCGCCGGAAAAGTCACGCCATCCAGTTCAAAGTCGCCGGTTTCCTGGACCGCGCCGTCAGTGATCGGGACGTGGGCAATAATGGTTTTGCTGATGTTGGCTTGCCAGATGCGCACCACCGCCGTGCCGTTACGTGGAATACGGCTCGGGTCGACCAGGCCGCTGCTAATAGCGAACGAACCGACCGCCGCCGACAGGTTGCCGCAGTTGCCGCTCCAGTCGACAAAAGGCTTGTCGATCGACACCTGACCAAACAGGTAGTCGACGTCATGGTCAGCGTGCAGGCTTTTGCTGACGATCACGGTTTTGCTGGTGCTGGACGTGGCGGCGCCCATGCCGTCGATTTGCTTCTCATACGGATCCGGGCTGCCGATCACCCGCAACAACAACGCATCACGGGCCGCCCCCGGCACCTGAGCCACGTCAGGCAAGTCGAGCAGGCTGAAAAACACCCCTTTACTGGTACCGCCCCGCATATACGTCGCCGGGATTTTGATTTGCGCTGCAAAAGCCATGAATAGAATCCTGTCATTTGCCTGTAGGAGCGAGCTTGCCTCGCGATCTTTTTAAAAGATCAAAAGATCGCGAGGCAAGCT